>CADDZK010000329.1 GCA_902812425.1 Actinomycetota bacterium | reverse complement strand
GTATCCAGACGCGTCACGATCCGGAGATCTTACAATGGTTCACGAACGGTTTACAGTTTGCGTGGGCCAGCACGATTTTCCGAGGATTTGTCATTCCATGTGCTGATTGAACGAGAGACTGTAGCAGCCGCCCTGGCCTCGCCTAACTCTTTCCCATACAGCCTCTAAACACCCCCAAACCCTCTCGACGGTTGCAGCGTGCCCTTAAGTTGCTATCATGCCCCTCGCTTGAGGGTCGGCTACCGACTTAGGAGGGGGAGCGGCCGACCCTCACAGCCACCGGCGGACCAGGAAGTACATTGCCCTCACGATAGCCAGGACGACCACTACCGCCAGTAATGCGAACACATAGAAGATGGCCTTCACCAAGACATCTCGATACAGGTAGCGGCGGTCTTCGAAGGCTATCAACACCCTCATGCTCGGAGTCGGTTGACTGTCGGTTGTGTAGTGAACATTGATAATCATGCGGCAGTTTGGAGACGCAGGAGTCCGAGTGCATCACCTAAATGGCGTATATTTCTGTCACATAGCCCTGTTCTGGTGCCCGCTCTCGCGCTACCCTCCGGCCCGCACCCCGGTGAACAGAGGGTATTGCTAGTGTTCTTTCGTTAGTCGCCACACGCCGGAAGTTGTGCAAACCAGGGCGGCCACCATAACTGCGGCGCTCGCCAAGCACCACTGGCACAGGGCGCCGATCACGAACACCTCCAGATAGGTGAGGTAAGCGCTAAACAGAGTTCCTATGAGCGCAAGCAAGAATCCCAGGTAGACACCGACCTCACCCCGCAGCGTAACTGAGAGGAGCAGAACCGCGTACCCCACGAGCCCGAGCACGGCTACGGGAACCCCAAAGATCGTGGCGTAGGAGCTCGACTGTACGGTCTCGCACCCACCGCTCCCGCTGATGCAGACCGGAGCAACCCCAACGAAGTGGGTCCAGGTTAGGTAGGCGCTTATCATGAGCCCTACGGATGCCAGGACACCGAGGGTGACTCGCAGGGTACGCCTCTGCTCGTCGTTTTTGATTCTAGGCGCCATCCACCCGATCCATTGCGGAGGATATCTGATCGTAATCGCGCAGCTCGTCGATAGTCTCCTGCCCACCGGGCCCGCTGAAGATCAGAGTCGGCGTCGAGTTGACCCCTGCTGAGCGGGCCCTGGCTTGGGCTTCTGAGAGCTCAGATTCTAAAGAGTCGCCCTTACGCTCGACGTTCCATCTTCTCACATCTAGTCCCGGCGTCTGCTTGGCCAGACCTTCGAGGAAATCGCTTGTCACGTAGCCACTGTTCTCTTCCCCCTGGTTTTCGAATAGCAATGAGTAGTAGGGCCAGTAGCGGTTCTGCTTACCCGCGGCTAGCGCTGCCCTTGACGCCTCGACGGAATCGGGACCGAGGAACGTCAGAGGCTCGGAGACCAGCTTGGCTTTCCCATCCCTAACGTAGTCATCCACAAGATCGGGGAACATCTCGCGGCTGAACTGGCCACAGTAGGGGCACTGGAAGTCCTCGTAAAGATAGATGGTGACGGGAGCGCCGCTCTCGCCGAGGGTGGTGCCGTTCTGCGGTATGCCGGAGTAGAGCTTTCCAATATCTCCACTGGCCGCCGTCCCTCCCCCAGCGCCGCCCAGCTGGCTCAAGACGGCCAGGAGTGCCGCCACTACGATTGCTACTGCTACGATCAAAGCCAGCAATTTCCGGGGAGATCCTAGTGGACGGGTCTTGCTCACGGTTGCTCCTTGCGCTGCTTACTTCCAAGGTTGCTCATACCAAAGGCATATTCTAATACGGGTTTGTAGAAGGGGGACATTGGGAGCCACGCCTGGAATTCTGGTCAGGATACGAATTAGAATCGGTCAGGAACAGGAGCCGCATTTCCTATGGAGACGACTAGCAGCGCCGGATGACCCAGGGGCATGCTCTACGCGGCGCTCGCGGGCGGCAGGCTGGTCAAAAACCCCGTGGCCACGAACAGCCCGAATGCCAGTAGAAGCTCGACGACGAGTAGGCGGCCGAACGGCCCCCGCCCGCGCAGTAGGAAGTTCGCCGCGCCTATGGCGAGCACGAACGCCAGCAGCCCGAGCTTCACCAGGAGAGCGCGCCCGTAGGGCGTGGCGACCAAAGCCTCCCAACTCGGAACATGGAGCACTACCGCGTAGAAGCCGGTGGACGCGAGCACCACAACAGCCGTGGTGGCCACATTCGAGAAGCGCCGCACCGAGCGCTCTCGAAGCTTTGCTCGTTGATCTTCCTCCACGGCGTCCAGCGGCCCAGAGAACAGGGCAAAGACGAACCCGAGCAGACCTCCCATCCAAATCGCGGCTGCCATGGTGTGAACCCAGTCGGACAAGAAGGGCAAGAAGCGTCCCTCCGCCGCTGCGTGGCTGAGCTGGGTGAGGGTCAAAAGGAGCAGGCTCCCCAAGCCCACCGCCACCCACCAGAGCCAGGCATGCCCCCACCTCGCAGCAGCGGTGATGGCTGCTGCCGTCAGGAACCCGAAGCCCAGCCGGGCGAGCCACACTGTGCCGACCCTTGTCTCCAGCAGCGCCTCTTTGAGCAGCGCGAAGCCGAAGAACTCGCCGGAGGCGCGCATCGCGTACACGGCCAGCTCGCCTAAGCCAGCGAAGACAAGCACGTAGAAAAGGCCCCACGCCGCCAGGCCGAACAGCCCGAGTGCCTCGCGGCCGACCCCGACCTCCTCGCTAGCCGGGAGCCACACGAACACGGCGAACGGCGCGAGGCCAGCAAGGAGCGCGGTAGCGGCCAGGGTGAAGCCGTGGTCTATTCTTCCCATCAGCTCGAGCTCCCCGGACGAGGCGTTCCCGGAGTGGCCAGAGTGACTCCCGTGCAGACCCTGGGCCTGTGCCGCATCCCCAAGGTACAGTGTCAAGGCCCCCGTGACGGCCGCCACTACCACGACGAGCGCCAGGCGCCGCACGTTCCTGGTCCCCGCGTCGCTTGCAGCGTCCCTCATCGTTTGTGCCGGCGCGTAAGCCTCTTTACCAAGAGAGCCACCACAACGACCACCGCCAACGCCCCGAGGCTCAGGGCGCTATAGGCCATGAGGGGCACGGAGTCGCCCTGAGTTCCGTCTTGCGTGCCCGGTTCTCGGCCGGCTTGCCCGGCGTTCGCCTCGTCTTGCTGCGCTCTCTCCCCTGGTTCGTCGCCGGGTGAGTTGCCCTCCCCAGCCGCGATGATTGCGAATCCGTAGCGCCCCTCGATGACGTGGCCGTCCAGGGAGGTCACGCGCCACTCGACCCTGTAGTACCCCTCTGGCAGCTCCACTAGGTTCGCGACTACCACCCTGACGTCCTCCGGCGCCACTCTCGCGTCGTCCTTGTCCACGCGCTCGCCATCTTTGTTGCGCACCTCGATCGGGCTAAACTCGGCGTCCACGGGCTCGTTGAAGCGCAGCCGTACCTGTTCGGGCGCCGCGGAGAGCTCGCTACCTGCCGAAGGGGAAGATTTCACGAGGTTCGCGTGGGCCAGCGCCGGTACGCACCATAGCAGCGTGAGCAGCACCCAGGCGGCTGACATCCACAGGAGGCCCGAGAGTCGCCAGGTACCTCCTCTCGGCGTCATGCCTGCCTTCTAACTCCCGACGACCCGACGCACCAGGAGGACACCGAACGACAAGCCCCCGAGCCCGAGCGCCACGTAGAGGAGGGGGCTCGCGCCGCCCGTTGATGCGAGCGTTTCGTCATTCGCTGCGGCCGTCGTGGCTTCGCCGTGAGAGGACGCCTCTGCGTCCCCTTCCGCTTCGGAAGCGTGTCCCCCTGAGCCACCCGATACAACCTCCACCACTGACGCGGGCTCCTCGGACTCCGGAGGTCCGGTCCATTTAACGATGCTGCCGTCCTCGTAGGTCTGGAAAGCCTTCCAAGGGTACTCGCCCGGTTCTTCGGGGGCCTGTGCCTGGAGGAGGAACTGCTGGAACTCTCTCGGGCGAATATCGCCACCGGACCATGTGACGGCCGTGACCAGCCCTCTGTCCTCCTCGAAGGCGTAATCCCACCCGGGGACGGGCTGCACACCCGAGAGCACGAAGCCCTCCGGGACCTCCACCCTGATCTCGGTCGTGGGCACCTCCTTCTCCGTGGGCACGGAGACGGTGAGGGTCACGTAATCGCCAGCCGCTGCCTCCTCGGGGCTAACCACCACATGTGCCCAGGCCGGCGTGGACACAGCTAGGGTGAGCAAAGCGCCCAAAAGCGCGACGCGCGGCAAGTAGTTTCTCATGTATCTGCGAAGCCTCCTCACATTTCGACGAAGTATTCGCAACAGTTTAGGGTTTCTGGGGCAGAGCTTCCATAACGTTCCGTTCGGCTAGCGTCCTGACTCGACTGGTGAAGCCGCGCTCTCTACTTCGCTTCGTTCAGGTTGGCGCACGTCACTGGCGGTGGCTCCCCGGAGCCTGGTTTGTGGACGTTGACGTGCTTGGGATCGCCAGAGAGCAAACCTTCGAGCGTGACGTGGTGAACTACGGTCGTGCTAGTCCCATCGCCTTCCGCATTCGGCTCCACCGGCGTGAGGGGATACTCGATCTCCTCGGAAGCCCCGTGCTCGTGGTGGGAG
>CADDZK010000328.1 GCA_902812425.1 Actinomycetota bacterium | reverse complement strand
TCTCTGGGCGGCGCTCCGCGGCATAGGCCGTCGAGCCGCTTTCTTGCCTGCCTGTAGTCCCCCGACATCAATCGCAGCAAACCACGCCCATTCGCCGACAGGACCTGCCGAGTCTCGCGAAGGTCCTGATCCCAGGCTTCGGGTATGAGGACCTCGTCGTAGCGGTCGTGTAGCCCTCGGTACCTCTCGCCCGCTGAAAGGAGCGCCTCCAGCTCCTCTCGGCGCGTTTGCCACTCTTCTTCCCTTACTTGTACCCCTTCGAGGTTGGGGGCCTGTGCCGCGAAACGCGCGGCCCGGTTGATCTCCTCTATCTGTGGGTACGTTATGGGGTCTGGCAAAGAGAGGACGGCGGCGAGCTCGGCCGCCAGTCCTCGAAGGGTGCCGGCCGAGCGGCGAGCACTGACGAGCGTCTCCTCGATCCTTTCCTGCTCCGTCGGTACCAGCGCTGGATTCCATGCCCGCGGGACCAAAGCCTCGTCGTAGCGGTCGTGCAGCTCTCGGTACCTCTCGCCCGCCGAAAGGAGCGCCCCTAGCTCTTCTCGGCGGGTCTGCCACTCTTCGGCGCGCACCCGCACCCCCTCGAGGTTCGGGGCCCGCTCGACGAAACGTGCGGCCCGGTAGATCTCCTCCATCGCGGAGTACGTCTCGGGGGCCGGCAATGAGAGATTAGAGGCGAGTTCCGCAGCCAACGCCTGTAGCTTAGTTGCCGAGCGCCGGGCTTCGAGCACCGTCTCTTCGACATCCACTTGCCCCGTCGAAACCGACTTCTGATCCCAGGCTCCGGGTATGAGGACCTCGTCGTAGCGGTCGTGTAGCCCTCGGTACCTCTCGCCTGCTGAAAGGAGCGCCTCCAGCTCCTCTCGGCGCGTTTGCCACTCTTCGGCGCGCACCCGTACCCCTTCAAGCTTCGGAGCCTGTGCCGCGAAGCGCGCGGCCCGACAAGCCTCTTCGATCTGTGGGTGCGTCTCAGGGACGGCCAGAGAGAGTGTGGCGGCAAGCCCGGCCGCCAGCTCCCGCAGCCCAGTAGTCGAACGCCGGGCTTCGAGCACTGCCTCCTCGAGCCTCCCTTGTTCCGTCGGGCCCAGCACCGTGCGGGTGCTCCCGTAGAAGGGGTTCTCGCTGGGCAGACCCGAGCGCGCGAGCTGCGATTGTAGCTCCTCGACTATGGCCTGATAGCGCTTGAAGTCTGCGCCGCTCCAATAGCGCATCCGCTCGAGATCGAGGCGGGGAAGGTCCCTGAGTTTCGGGCCGAGGCGGGCGAGTTCGCCTATAGCCCGGTAGGGCGTGAAGCCGCTCTCCCCCACGGGGGTGTTCATCGCCTCGGAGTAGTCGTTGAGCCGGTCGCGAATGTCGGTCAGGAGCCTGAGGTCGTCCTCGACCTCCTCAAGCCTCGGCCTCCCCAACCTCATGGTACGGTCTAGCTCCTGTAGCAACACCCTCTTGTTCGTCTTCCGGCTGTGAAGCTCCAGGCACGCGTCTCCCAGGCCCACGTAGTCCAGTCGGCGTTTGACGACCTCAAGGGCCGCCATCTTCTCTGCCACGAAGAGAACGGTCTTGCCGCGTCCCAAGGCTTCGGCGATGATGTTCGTTATCGTCTGGGACTTACCCGTTCCAGGCGGGCCCTGCACCACCAAATCCCGCCCGCTCTTGACGTCGATGAGAGCGAGGGTTTGCGAGCTGTCCGCGTCCATGACCTGGTGCACCTCGGTGGGGTCGAGGTGGCGATCCAGCAATTCGTCCTCCGGCAGCAGAGGCGGCGCCTCGAGGGGATCCTCCGAGAACAAAGACCGAACGATCGGGTGATCGGAAGGCCTGCGCCCGTGAGGCCAATTCTCCCCATTGAGGTCGCGGTACATCAGCAACTTGCCAAAGGAGAAGAAGCCGAGGACAACGGCGTCCCGGTCCACCGACCACCGCGGCTCATTCTCAATAGCCCGCTCTACGGCGTCGAAGTAGGCGTCGACGTCGAGGTCCTCCTGAGGGGCCATCTCGGGAAGCTGTATGGCGCACTCGAGCCTCAACTTGTTCATCAAGGACAGGTTGTCGTCGAGATCTTCCTCCGTATAGCTCAGGCGGAACCTCTCCCTGACGTTTGAGCGCTCTAGGGTCACCGGCACCAGTATCAGAGGAGCTTTTCGTGTCTCCTGGCTGCTGGTAGAGTCGAACCAACGCAGCATGCCTAGGGCCAAGTACAAGGTGTTGACCCCTTGCGCCTCGATAAAGGTCCGGGCGTCGTACTCAGTCTTGCGGAGGCGCGATTGCAGCTTCGTAGAGGGTTCGTTGGTCTGTAGCCGCAGGTCTACGTGCCGAGCAGCGAGGCCCCCGTCTCCGTTCTCGTCCCCTGGCTGGGCGAGTAGCTTACCCTCCTCAGCCTCGAGCTCTGAGCTCTCCGGAGCCGCCTGGAACGTCATCGACTTCCGTTCGTGCACGAGAATACGGAAGACCTCCGACGGCAACTCGTCTACGATCTCGACGCCCCTGGCCCGGGACGATCGGTAGTTCAGCAGCGGGTTGCGCAGTCCAAGGTCGAGCAGCTCTTCCCTGCCGGCTTCGATGATGAGGGAGATTCTGTCTTGTGAGTCGTCTATCTCGACCCCGCCATGCTTTGCTCCTCTGAATAGGTGTTCGAGAGGTCTTTACCGCCGTTTTCCCCACCTCGTGTTCTTCTCATTATACGGGAACAGCATCCCCGTACACCATGCCGCGAGACGGTTGCGCTCGTCACTACTCCTTCGCGGCCTGGGCCGCCCAGACCTTGCGTTGGGCCGGTCGTCGTTACCTGATCGCTCGTCAAACCTTCTCCTCGGGTTACATACAGCTTCTACAACGTTTCAACCCTCGGCCCATATTCTCGCGTGCCCAGCTCTCGAGATCTCCCCTGTCGCGCGAGCAGACCTTCATCGTGCGTGTGAGGCTGACACTCTTATCCCCGTGCTCGAAGTGTCCGCAATCTACCTGGTGGAGCATCCCGTCGCTCGGTGACCTGCGGCTGATCACGTACCCTCTCCAGTTGCGCTCCCTCCACTTGAGAAACTTGTCGTGAGCGTCTATGTCGTACGCGTCGAAGAAGACCTCCAACGACTCATATGGTGGTGAGGGCGACGCCTTTTCCTCTGGCTCGGCGTCCAAGCCCCTGACGATTCTCGCTCGGCCGGCCACGGAGCTCTGAGAGAGGGGGTTGGGCCTCCCGACTTGTTTGCCCACGCTCTTGTTGGTCTCTAATGAGGAGCCCGAGAAGTGCCACTCAACTACCAGGAACGAGCTCGGCTCGAGCCCGACTCGAAGGGCCGCCTCCAGCCATCGGAGCTGGGTCTCCCTTATGCGGTCCTTCGAAGCTCGTTTGGACTCGGCAAATAAGACACCATCTTCCCTCCAGCAGTACACATCAAAGCAACCGGAGGCGGAGTCTGCCCTCTGGTTAATAGACTTGAGCAACCCTAGTCTCTCTCCGGTGAGCCTTACGAGGCCTTCCCTTCCCCAAGCGGTTCGGTACTTCCTGCTAAAGGTGTCCACCCACACTCCATCCCACCCGTCCTTCTGTAGGAGCTTCAAGATAGCCAACTCCGCGAACATGGGTTCTCTATCCATGTCCACAATCGGCTTGTTTCCGTAGGTGTCTCCCTCGAACTCGCTGGTCCACTGTTTGAAGGTGGGTCTCGCTTTCGGTAGGTGAGCCTCATCCCCCGAAGGCAGGAGCGGAGACTCCAGCGAGTCGGGCGTGAGCAACTCGGGATAGTCCGGCAAGTGACTCATCCTTCTTAGTTCGCTTCACCACTCTGGTGCCTGTGACCTTCGGGAAGTCCGAAGGCCCGGTACAGTTTGTCCCAGACGAAGGGCTCCTGTTGCAGGCTGCGTGCCCACTCGATGCGCCCATTGCTTCTCGCCGCCTCCGTAGAGAGCAAGCGGGGGTCCGGCTTTATCCCCACCCGCCACAGGTTCAACCGATCGGCGTCCCAACACACCCCCACTCTCGGATCCTCAGCTAGGCCTGCGTTGGTGTGCTCTTCGCAAGCAAACGCCAGCAGGTCCATCCTCTCCTCGTCGAGCTCGAAAGCCTTCCCACGCAGATCCCTCGCGAGCATCGCCCCCCGCGGACCGTGCATGGGGTCGCGGTTGTCGTTGAGCCTCATCGAGTCGTGAAAGAGGGCGAACAGGAACACGAGCGTAGGGTCGGCCTCAGGTGTCTCGGAAAGGAGGGCAAGCCCGGCCGCGGCGACCCGCTTCCAGTGGCTCTCTCCATGTACGTATGAGTCCTTGCCCGTGGACCTCTTCAGTACCGCATTCACAAGCCTCGAGGCGTCCGGAACGTGTAGTCGCACGTCAGCACCCACGCCGGTCACCCGAAGCTCCGCAGCGCTGGCGCTGCCGGAACGATAGTCAGCCTCTCAGCCACAAGGCGGTGAACCTTCGGGACCCGATGGAGCGAAACGGTTGGCCTTGCCGTCTCAGTTGGGGCGCTCCGGGAGGTCTCCCCACCGCGCCCGCTCACGATCTCTTTAGGTAAGAGCTCGGAGAAGCTCCTTATGCGGTCGAGGACGGGGGGCGAGCCGTCCCACAACGCGCGCAGGGCTTCTTCGGCTGCTTCGGTATTCGTCTCGCACCACTTAAGGAAAGGCTGCGTCTGCCTCCAGTGCGCCAGGTTGTTAG
>CADDZK010000327.1 GCA_902812425.1 Actinomycetota bacterium | reverse complement strand
ACACCTCGACGGTTGACTTCCCTCGGGAGGTCTCGCCCGTAATCGAGCAACTGCTTCGCGGGGCTTACCTGGAGGCTTTGAAGCTCTGGCCCGCCGCCTACGGCAGGCTCTATCGCGCCTCGGGGGCGGCTACTCCTGGCGTTACAGACGTTATGTGGAGAGGTCGGGCGTCAGGGTGCTCGGGGGGCTCGTGGCCAGCACGGGCGCGAGCGCGCTGGTCGCGACGCACTTTTACGGCGCGGGAGTCCTGGGCCGATACAAGGAGTTGAATCCGACCGCGTTCGCGGCCGTAGTACTCACGGACTACGTGCCGCACCCGATCGGTATACCCCCCAACCTCGACCTTTACGTGGTAGCAGACGAAGCCGCAGCCGAAGTAGTCGCGGGCCTCGGAGTCCCGGATAAGGTGATCCATCCGACAGGCATACCGATAGATCCAGCCTTCGAAGAGCCCGCCGACGTGCGCGGAATCCGCACGGAGATCCTCGGGCTCTCCGCGGACGATACGGAAGACGATCTCCCCGTCGTCCTGGTGATGGGTGGCGGACTGGGCAGCGGGACGCTGGAGCGCACCGTACTCGCGCTCTTCAGGGCGAGCACGGCGATGCACCTCGCCGTGCTCTGCGGGGCTAACGAGCTGGCCCGCAAACACCTGCAGCGAATCTATAGGAGGCGTGGCCGCAGCGCGACGATCCTCTCGTTCACCGACCGTGTGCGCGACCTGATGGCCGCGGCGACCGTACTGGTAACCAAGCCAGGCGGCATGACCTGTACGGAAGCTCTGGCCCGCGGCCTGCCCCAGGTCCTCTACCATCCCATTCCGGGCAACGAAGAAGACAACGCGGCGGCGATGGTCCGCTACAACGCCGGGGTGATGGTCAACAACACCTCCCAGATCCTGGGAGAGACCCTCAAGATCCTGACCAGCAGGAGGCACAGAGAAGGACTCAAGGAAGCCGCGCGCTCCGCCCACAGGCCGGGCTCAGCGATGGCGGCAGCCCGCCTGATCCTCGACGGGTCGACATGAAGCGACCTCGTGCCTGGCATGCCGTGGCCGGGCTGGCGGCCTGCGGAGCGACGGTGACGGGCGCCCGCACCGTTGCGGGCTATCCTCGCTCCTCCACACCGACCGTCTCAGCCGCGGCCGTCGGTCTCGGGGCGGCGGGTCTGATGGTTCACCAGTGGCTCTCGCCACGCTCGCGGCTCTACGGTCCGGTCTTCTGGCACGCGAAGACCCCGCGGCGCGTGATGGCGCTTACCTTCGACGACGGGCCCTGCCATCCGTTCACGGAGCAGCTGCTCGGGGTACTCGACCGCGAGCGAGTCAGGGCGACCTTCTTCATGCCAGGGGCGAACGTCCGCCGCGAACCGCAGCTCGCCGCAGAGGTGGCCTCCGAGCACGTCGTCGGCAACCACACCTTCAGCCACCCCCATCTAACCTGGAGCCGCACCGGCAAGGTCCGCCAGGAGATAGAACGGGGCCAGGAAGAGATCCAGGACGCCACGGGACGCGAGCCCGAGCTGTTCCGTGTCCCCCACGGCTGGTACGGGCCGCAGGTGATCTCCACCGCAGAGAGCCTCGGTCTGAGATGCGTCGGGTGGTCGGTGATGGCCTGGGACTGGAACCGTCCTCCAGCACAGACCATCAGCCAGCGCATCCTGCGCGGCTCCACCCCCGGCGGCATAAGCCTGCTGCACGACGGCCAGAACACAGACGCCTTCCCCGAAGCCGACCGCTCCCGCACCATAGCCGCCGTACCACGGATCATCGATTCCTTGAGGGAGGAAGACTACTGCTTCGTCACCGTGCCGGAGTTGCGCTCCCTCGACGCCGGTCCGTGACGGTGAATTCGTAGCTGTTGGTCTCCTCGACGCCCTCACCAGAGAGCCCCAGGACGAGGGTAGCGTTTCCTGCATCGGAGAGCTTTGCTCTTGCTTGCCCGATGCGCCTTACGGAATCTGCGGGCATCTCCATCTCCCCCGCCCCACGGGCTATTCTTGCCCCGTCGAGATAGAGATCCCAGGTCCACTCCAGGCTGCCCAGGTCTCGCGCGAAATCGTTTATGACGAACAGGGGCAATAAGAGCGACGTACCTTTCGCGTAACTCTCGCCCGGGTACTCGGCGCACACGAGGACCGGGCTCATCGCCGCCGCGAGGACCCCGTAGGCCGCTTTGGGCCTGTGCTTCCAGTCCACCACCGACCACGAGACCGCGGGCGCTGGGTCGTTGAGCATAAACGCGAAGGTTCCTCCCGTAGGCCCGTACTTGCGCCGCCGGAACAGCTCCGTCGCGTGCTTGAGGAGCCCAGCCTGATACCTCTGGGTCTCCCTTATGTACGCCAGCCGGTCTCCCTCCCAGCGCACGTATCGCTCCATCCGCGCGAACTGCATGCGGTAGCTCTCGGAGAGCACGTGCCAGTTCGGGGGCTGTCCCTCGGGCCAGATCTCTTCCAGGGTCACGGGGTCTGGTAGCGCCTGGGCCCCGTACTCGGTAGGCAGCCGCGAGAGACCGGGGAGCACCCTGACGACGCGTTCGAGGTCCCTGAAGTGCCCGTAGTACCATCCGAAGTACAGGTGGTTGGTCGTGAGGGGATGGCCCGCAGCCTCTATCACGGGGCGCGAATCATCTATCTCGTGGATGGCGCGCACGACCGCTGGCCCGAGCACCCGCCGTTGCCAGAGGAGCCAGCGTGGCGAGAGGACCTCGGCGGCGGTACGCGCCAGAGTGAGGGCGTTCCACTTCTCCGGCGGCACCACGTAGAACGGCTCGTCGTGGGCCAGGTAGATACCGACGGAAGGATAGTTGCGCAGGTTCCGCGCCATCTCCTTGGCCTGGGTGATCGCGGGCTGCATAACGGAACGCCTGTGGGTCCATTGCAAGGGGAAGTCCTGGAAGACGAGGAGCCCGAGCTCGTCACACGCCCTGTAGAAGGCCTCCTCGGAGACATGGGCGTGTACCCTGACGGCGTTCATGTTGGCCTCCCTGACAAGAGAGGCGTCGGCCCGCAGTCGCTCCTCCGAGGCCCTGGCAGGGTAAGCGTCGGTCGGAACGTAGTTGATGCCCCGCATAAAGACGCGCTCCCCGTTGAGGTAGACCTGCCACTCGCGCAACTCCACGGTCCTTACCCCGAACCGCACGCGCTCTTCGTTTCCGGCACAGGTGAGAACCATCTCGTAGAGGGCTTGGCCTCCCCTGTCCCACGTCCACCAGAGTCGGGGCTGCCGCAGAAAGAACGTCGCCCGCACCTGGTTCTCGCCGGGCTCTACCCGCACTACCCTTTGAAGCTCGGCAGCAGGAGCATCGAAGCCGAGAGGGTGGATGCGGCCAGAGATCTCTATCTCCGATGCGCGCCAGGCATAGAGGTCGAGCACGACCTGTCCGTGTCCCGAAGGCTCGGCGTTGACGCCAAGCGAACGCACCCGAACCGCGCCGCTGCGGACGAGCGTGACGCCGCGGAAGATCCCACCAGGGTTTATGTCGGGGTCCATGCCGTCCCAGCGGGCCCACACCCCCCCGACGGTCTCCCTGTCGTTCTCTTCGAGCTCCTGAGGGCTGTAGACCTCGACCAGCAGCTCGTTCGTCCCCTCTAGGATGCTCCGCGTGCAATCGAACTCGAAGGGAGAAAAGTAACCCTGATGGCTACCGAGGTAGGCCTCGTTCAACCAGGCGCGCGCCGAGTAGTAGACACCCCCGAAACGCAGAGAGAAGAACCCGCCCTCGCCTACAGGCGGAGCCTCGAAACTGGTCTTGTACAGCACGTAGCCTTCGTAACCAGCGAAGGCATCCTCCAGTTGCCAATGCCCTGGGACCCGAACCGGGCTCCAGGCCCGCTCTATCTCTGCGTGTCCCTCTGAGAGCGGTTCGGCGATGGGCACCGCCTCCCACGGGACGTCTGACAAAGACAAGACTCGGTCGGAGGCTCGCACCCAGAGAGTGTACCTCTTAAAAGCAAAGAAAATGGGCGACGACCTACTCTCCCACGGAGTCTCCCCCGCAGTACCATCGGCGCTGGCGGGCTTAACTTCTCTGTTCGGAATGGGAAGAGGTGTATCCCCGCCGCCATCGTCACCCTTTCTAAAAAGCGGCAAGTATTCTGTTGTAAAGGCCGGCAGCCTTTTGGCCCCTGCCCTTTGAAAACCGCATAGCGCGAACCTTTAGAAGTACAATCAAGCCCTCGACTTATTAGTACCACTCGGCTACATACATCGCTGCACTTACACCTGTGGCCTATCAACCTGGTGGTCTACCAGGAGTCTTACTCCCTCGAAGGGGATGGGAGATCTCATCTCGAGGCGAGCTTCCCGCTTAGATGCTTTCAGCGGTTATCCCTTCCGTACATAGCTACCCGGCGGTGCCCTTGGCAGGACAACCGGTACACCAGAGGTACGTCCACTCCGGTCCTCTCGTACTAGGAGTCGCTCCTCTCAAATCTCCAACGCCCACGGAAGATAGGGACCGAACTGTCTCACGACGTTCTGAACCCAGCTCGCGTACCGCTTTAATGGGCGAACAGCCCAACCCTTGGGACCTACTCCGGCCCCAGGATGCGACGAGCCGACATCGAGGTGCCAAACAGCCGCGTCGATGTGAACTCTTGGCGGCTATAAGCCTGTTATCCCCGGAGTACCTTTTATCCGTTGAGCGACGGCACTTCCACTCGTTA
>CADDZK010000326.1 GCA_902812425.1 Actinomycetota bacterium | reverse complement strand
CATCCACTGCGACGAGACCGACGATCCCCACTCGCGCTTCCTCGAAGTCATGGCCGCCGAGGCCATAAGGACGGGGATGGGTCCTCGTGTAACCGCGAGCCACACCACGGCCTTCGGCTCGTACGACAACGCCTACGCCTTCAAGCTCATGGGGTTCCTCACGAAGGCGAACATCAACTTCGTTGCGAACCCCCTGATCAACATCACCTTGCAGGGACGCTACGACACCTACCCGAAGCGGCGCGGTATCACCCGCGTCAAGGAGCTCTGGCAGAACGAACTGAACGTCTCTTTGGGCTACGACGACATCATGGACCCGTGGTATCCCCTCGGTACGGGCGGGATGCTGCAGCCGGCCCACATGGCCGTCCACGCATGCCACATGACGAGCCGCAAAGAGGTAACGGCCTGCTTCGACATGGTGACGGAGAACGCCGCAAAGACGCTGGGACTGGAGAACTATGGCCTCGCAGAGGGAAATCCGGCGAACCTGGTCCTCGTCGACGCCCCTGACAAATGGGATGCCATCAGGCGCCTCGCAGCGACGACGCTGGTCGTAAAGGACGGCGAGGTCATCGCAGAGACCACCCCGCCCGAGGCCCGTCTCATGGGCGAGGTCGTGGACTTTCAGAGGGACAAAGGGCGGATCGAGCGGTAGCGAAAAGGAGGATGGATGGATAGAAGATCAGGCGTCGAGGAGCGGGGCGAGCGGGCTGAGCTCGAAGAGGCCGTACACATCGAGAAGCACAACGCGATAACGCCGGTCCCCGAGGAGTACAAGGACGCGACGCCGCTGGACCAGTTCTGGATCTGGGCCGGAGCCAACATCGCCCCGATCAACTGGGTTTTGGGAGCCCTCGGGATCGTGCTCGGACTCGGTTTCTGGGATACCGTGATCGTCCTCGCCATAGGGAACGCCATCGGCGTCGCCATCTTCGGCGCTTTCGTCCTCATGGGCCAGAGGACGGGCGTTACCCAAATGGTCCTCTCGCGCAGCGCTTTCGGGAGGAGGGGAGCGTACTTTCCCGCCTTCTTCCAGATAGTCATAGCCACCGGCTGGATCGCTATAAACACCTGGATCATCCTCGACCTCAGCGTCGCCCTGCTCGAGAAGCTCGGCATCCCCGGTACGCCTGCGACGAAGGTCGTCGTGGTGATCGTGCTCATGGCGATACAGGTCGGGCTCGCAACTTTAGGCTTCTACGCCATCCGCACCTTCGAGAAGTGGACCGTGCCGATCACACTGGTCATCCTCGTCGCCATGTCCATCGTCGCCTGGTCGAAGGGCAACATCGATTGGGGCTTCGCCGGCGAGGCGACGGGCGCCGCGCGCTGGACCGCGATCAGCCAGGTCATGACCGCCATCGGCATAGGATGGGGCATAACCTGGCTCGCCTACGCCTCGGACTACTCCCGCTTCGTCCCCCGCACCGTCCCCCGCAGCAAGCTCTTCTGGGCCGGGGCCCTCGGGCAGTTCATCCCCGTCCTCTGGCTCGGCATCCTCGGCGCCTCCATCGCGACGACGGGCACCGGCGCAGACCCCGCCGTCATTATCGTGAACACCTTCGGCGCCCTGGCCGTACCCGTTCTCTTCCTCGTCCTCCACGGTCCCATCGCAACCAACATCCTCAACGTCTACTCGACATCGGTCTCGGCGCTCGCGGTGGACATCAACGTGAGGCGGCACATCCTGACGATAATAGTCGGCGTCTTCGCCACCATCTTCACGCTCTACCTCGTCTTCGCGGGCAACCTCGCCGAACAGCTCGACGCGTGGCTCGCGAGCGTCGTCGCGTGGGCGAGCCCGTGGGCCGCCATAATGCTCGTCCACTTCTACATCATCCGCCGCGAGGACATAGACGTGGACGCGCTGTACCAGTCTCCGCGCGAGTCGCGGGTCGGCGACGTGAACTGGGCGGCGATCATCTCCCTCCTCGTCGGCCTCGTCATGACCTGGCTCTTCCTCTACGGCCTCGTCACCCCGCTTCAAGGACCCATCGCCAGAGCACTTAACGGCCTCGACCTCTCCTGGCTCGCGGGCATGATCACCGCAGCAGTGCTCTACTACGCCTTATACAAACTTGGAATAGCTGCCCCGCGAGGCAGCACCAGGGAGGAAATTGGCGAACCATCCCGGATCGACAGGGGTACCGAGGCGTAGGCGAGCACACAAGCCTAGTCTCGCGGGAATTAGCGTGGTCCCACGCGAATTAAGTGCAGGGCAAGAGCAGAGCCAGTCGTCACGCTCTTGCCCTGTTCGTTCTCCGTTCTAACCTGAGGTCACGACCAGGGTGTGACGCTGGTCGGTTGTGGTCTGTACGCGCACTTCGCGCCCGCGGGTGGTGTCGACGACGGTGTACGCGGCCGCTTTGCCGTCGAGGGTCACGTTCTTGACGGCGGCGCCTGCGGGGAGGGTCTGGCCGATGGTGAGCTTCCAGCCGGTAGGCGCGGAGACGGTGGTGGTGTAGCGTTTGCCGTTGCGAGAGGTGGAGGCTGACATGGTGCCGCCGCCGACCTTGAGGTTCTGTACGGAGAGGCCCGGCCAGGAGTCGGGGATATCTGGGACGACTGAGAGGTTGCCTGCGGGCACGTCGGGGTTGATGCCGAGGAAGTTGTGGATCACAGGCCACTGGACCCCGTAGGAGGACCAGGCCTGCATGAACATCGCCCGCTCCCTGAAGTCCACGAACGGGTCGTACTCAGGGCTAGGCGAGATCTCCGGCAAAGCCCCAGGCATCTCGAGGTCGAGTTGTTTGGCTATGGAGTCCATGTAGAAGGGGGCTTGGTTGTTCGCGAGCCTGCCGTAGTTGGCCTCTGCGATGGCCATGACGGAGGTCGGCAAGGTCCAGCACTTGAGCTCCCCTGCGCCTGTCGGACCGCCGCCCACGCCTGTGTGGAAGAGGCCGCACGAGCCTGTGAAGGTGGAGGACTCAAGGGTATTGAGCGCTGCGGTGGCCCGGTTCTGGGGTGCGAGGAGCGTCTCCATGGGGGTGGCGTTGATCCAGTGTTTCTGCTGCAACTGCACGTCGCCGGGGTCGTCGAGCGAGTCGGCGTAGAGGTTCTGGCTGGCCATCCACCAGGCGGTGTCGAAGTTGGCCTCCATAGCGTCGGCCTTCGCGTCGGCCCAGGCTGCGGTTGCCGTGTCACCCTTGCTCACGGCCATGCGCTGGAGCGCCCGCAGGGCCTGCCAGGTATAGGCCGTGTTGTCTAGCTTTTCCTCGCCCATCCCCGAGCGTTCGACCATGCCGTAGCCCTCGGGCCAGCCGTCGCCGTCGTCGTCGCAGGTACCCTCCGCCGAGGGGTTCGAGGGAGGACACCCCGAGGCCGAGGTGATGTAGTGCATGCCGTCCTTGACGAAGTCGTACATCTCGTCGCGGAAGCCGTTGTCGCCCGACCATCTCCAGAGGAGGTCAACGGCGCTCGCGAACTCGGCGGTCTCGTTGGTGTTGCCGGGGTCGTCGTTGGTCCCGAAGTAGACGGAGCCGTCCGTGACGACCTCGTGTACGACCTTGCCGGTCGAGCCGTTGGTAGCGCGCGAGACGTCGCGGATGGAGCGCAGGTGGTTCATCGCCGTGTCCCACTGGCCTGAGGCGACGAGCGGGTACGCCGTATACGCCCCGTCGGTGCCGAAGTACCACGGGTAGTCTGGATAGCCTGCGCCTATACCCGTCAGCTTCGGGATGGTGGTGACGGGGGAAGGATAGGCGCTGCCCTCGTTCACGTCACGGATCCTGGCGTCCTTCACGGTGCGTGTGAGGTCGGCCATGTTGAGCTTGCCCCAGTCGAAGGCCTGCTCGAGCGTCGCGTCGGGGAGGCTCACGTCCGTCTTCGCGAGCAGGGCCTGGCGGGCGTTGACCTTCTGGGCGAGCAGTCCCGCCGGGTCCTTGAGCGCATTAGTCACGGCGCTCTGCGCCTCGGACTGGGAGGCTTGCGAGCCTGCCACGGCGACCCAGACGGTCGTCTCCTGGTTGCCGTCCAGGGTGAGGTTCCACGTCAGTTCTCCGCCCGTGCCGTTACCGTTCTCCAGGTAGCCCGCCCGATCCGTCTCGGGCACGGGTCCCCAGTACTGGTCGCCGGTGGACCCGCGCACCGGGCGCATGGATGAACCCAGCGTCGCGTACCCCGTGGTTTGCGGTTGGTCGGTGACGACCTTGCAGGGCAGGCTGCTGTCTTTAAAGGTCAACGTCCTGAACCTGCTGTCGAAAGAGGCCTCGTCCTTGCCGTTGCAGTCCTTGGCGCTCGGCGTGGTCCAACCCCACGGATATGAGGACATGATCTCGCTTCGCGCGTCCATCGTCAGCTTGACGGACTTGCTGGCGTTATCCGGGTTCTGAAGTGTCAGCCCCACGAGAACCACGGGGGAGCCGTCGGGTGAGAACTCCGTACGCGTGACGTTCAGGCCGTCGGTAGTCGGGAACTGCATCTGCGCGTAGCCGGCCCCTGTGGTGAATTTGGAGGACTGCGGGATCCACTGTCCGTCGAGGGCGAACCAGTAGCCGTCGAGTAGCTTTATGGGATGGGCCCACACACCACCCATCTCGCCCCTGATGTGCCAGCCCATCGGCGGGAAGCGGCCGTCCTCGGAGCCTATGACGTAGGCGCGGTCCCCTGCGGCTACGTAGCGTTTGAGCGCCAGATCGTCCGTGGTCGAGCGGGTGGGCCCGCCAGGGG
>CADDZK010000325.1 GCA_902812425.1 Actinomycetota bacterium | reverse complement strand
AGGTAGACGACCCGCCCCCACTCGCGGGCCACCTCCAGGCACAGCTTCCTCCCTGCCGCGCTCCCCGAACAGTCCATGCCGACCTCAGTACCTTGACCACCGGTCAGTTCGAGGATCTGCTCCGCCGCGCCCTCCCCACCAATCAGGACGTGCGCGGCGCCCGCACCCTTCGCGAGCTCCAGGCGCTCTGGCACCAGGTCGACGCCTATGACCTCGGCCCCGCTTGAGGCCGCGAGCATGACCGCGCCGAGACCGACAGGCCCGAGACCAACGACTAGGACCCTGTCCCTGCCCGAGACCTCGGCGCGGAGTATCCCCTGGTAAGCGGTCCCGAACCCGCAGGCCACAAGGGCGCCGTCGGTGTAGGTGAGTTGGTCGGGCAGGTGGAGCAGGGTGCGCGCCTCGGCCAGCAGGTAGTCGGCGTGTCCCCCGTCGCGTTGCCAGCCGTACGCCGCCCGCCCGGGTGAGTGGCACCCGATCATGAACCCTTTGCGGCACTCTTCGCAGCGCCCGCAGCCAAGGATGTGGTAGACGACGACCCTATCCCCCACCTCGAAGCCCTCTACCCCGGGCCCGATCTCCTCGACCTGTCCGGCGGGCTCGTGGCCGGCTATGACGTTCTGGTAGCGTTCGTTCGGGTCGGCCCCGGTGTGCTCGTGGTAGATGGCCCTGAGGTCGCTCCCGCAGAGCCCCGAAGCCTTCATCTTCACCAGTACCTGGCCGTATCCAGGCTCAGGGCGGTCGAACTTCCTCAACTCCACCCGCTCGTCTCCGGGCAGGATGGCCCCTTGCATCGCTCTATCCATCTCGTTCCTCCCGCGTCTCACTACATCCGATCTTTGCTCATTCTTTACTCTACTCGCCTCGGGACTCTGGATCATCGAAGTCGCACGCCCATAGAGTCCCCCGTCCGCTCGTAGAAATCACCTACGTTTGACACGCATCTTGATTGGTATGACAATGCCTGCAAGTGACCGAGCAGGCCCGACGAACCAGGCTCAGGGACCGGGCGGCGGACCAGTTGCTGGAGATGGTGATCTCCGGTGGGCTGGAGCCGGGAGAGCGTCTTCCGCCCGAGCGTGAGCTATGTTCTTATCTCGGGGTGAGCAGGACGGTCGTACGGGAAGCTCTGAACCTGCTCGAGGCCCGCGGTCTCATCAGCATCGAGCACGGTCGCGGCGCTGTCGTCAGCGGCGGCAACCCGCGGGCCGTGCGCGAGACCCTCGGGCTTCTCCTTCGCGTCCAGTCGAAGACGCTGTGGGAGCTTCTCGAGATACGCAAGATCCTCGAGGTCGAGGTCGCAGGCCTCGCTGCGGAGCGTACGGGGCCTGAAGACGTGGAGTCGATGCGCCTCCAGCTCGACAGGATGCGGGAATCCATCGACGCGCCGGAGGGGTACGTGGACGCCGACGTCGAGTTCCACGCGCTCCTGGCGCGCGGGACCCGCAACGACGTACTGCTCACGATGCTAGAGCCCGTGGTCGACCTGCTGCGGGCCAGCCGGCAGGTGAGCGCCTCGAGGCCGGGCACCGCGCTGCGGGCGCTGGGCGAGCACGAGGAGATACTGCGCAGGGTCGAGGCAGGGGACACCGCGGGAGCGCGGGAGGAGATGCGCGCGCACCTCGCCAGGACGGCGGAGGACATCGAAGCTGCCATCGGGGAAGGGGTACTCGATGTCGGGGAGTTTCGGGAGAAGGAGAGGTTATGAAAGCCCACGAGCTGTTGTCCGGCCTCGGGTTGCCTGGACGCGACCTCTACGATCTGCCCGACTCGGGGAAACGTTTTTCGGACGGGGCACAGTACAGGGTCGAGATCCCCAGCGTCGAAGGGCCGCGGGTGCTCGAGGCGGTGATCGAGGAGGCCAAGAGGCGGGAAGTTCAGATCCACCGCGTCTCTCAAGGGTCAGGGATCATGCTCCTCACCGACGCAGAGATCCTGGAGATGTGCCAGATGGCGCGCGAGGCTGCCCTGGAGCTCTCGCTCTTCGTCGGGCCGCGTGCCTCCTGGGAGACGGGCGCGGGCGTCCTCTCGGGGGCGGGCAAGGTCCTCGGGGCCCAGCACCGTGGCCAGGACCAGCTCGCCTATGCTCTGGAGGACGTGCTGCGCGGCGTCTCTTTAGGGCTGCGCGGGGTGCTCGTAGCCGACGCCGGGCTCCTCTGGGTATTGAGGGATCTCAAGGACAAGGGAGAGCTGCCGCGGGACCTCGTTCTGAAGGTCTCGGTGCAGCTCGCCGCGGCCAACGCTGCCGCCGTAAAGGCGATGGAGGACCTCGGGGCGAACACGTACAACGTGCCAACAGACCTCTCGCTCGCCCAGCTCGCCGCGATACGCGCAGCGAGCGACCTCCCGCTCGACGTCTACGTCGAGGTGCCCGACGACTTCGGCGGGTTCGTGAGGCACTATGAGATCCCCGACCTCGTAAGGGTCGCCTCGCCCGTCTTCGTCAAGTTCGGCCTCAGGAACGCGCCGAACATCTACCCGAGCGGGACGCATCTGGAGGCGACGGCGATCGCGCTCGGAAGGGAGAGGGTCAGGCGTGCCAGGATCGGGCAGGAGATGCTGGAGCGCTACTATCCGGAGGCCGAGACCACGGAGAAGGGCGCTACCTTCCCCGGCCTCCCCGTCGAAGCCTCGGTAAAGGAGAGGGCATGAAGATAACGCACGTGGACACGTTCGTCGTAGGGACCGAGTGGCGCAACCTGACCATCGTCCGCGTCCACACGGACGAGGGGTTGACCGGGCTCGGAGAGGCCAGGATGGTCAACCACACCGACGCCCTCGTAGGGTATCTGGCCGAGGCCGCCCCGAGGCACCTCGTCGGGCACGACCCTTTCCACATCGAGGACCTCGTCAAGAAGATGGGCCGCGACGACTTCTCCCGCGCCGGAGAGGTTATGAGCAGCGGCATCGCGATGTTCGAGACGGCCTGCTGGGACATAGTCGGCAAGGCTCTAGGCCAGCCGGTCTACAACCTGTTGGGTGGACCGGTTAGAGACCGCGTCAAGGCCTACGCCAACGGCTGGTACAGGGTCGAGCGCACGCCCGAGGAGTTCCACGAGGCGGCGAAGAAGGTCGTCGAGCGCGGTTACAGGGCCCTCAAGCTCGACCCGTTCGGTCCAGGACACTACGAGCTCGAGTACGAGGAGAAGATCAAAGCCGCCTCGCTCGTCGAGGCGGTCAGGGATGCTATTGGCCCTGAGGTCGAGATCCTGCTGGAGATGCACGGCCGCTTCTCGCCGGCCACCGCCATAGAGATGGCCCGCATGCTCCATCCCTTCGGGCTCGGCTGGGTCGAGGAGCCCGTGCCCCCGGTGAATCTCAAAGCTTTGAAGAAGGCTTCGGACAGCATAGAAGACACCGTCGCAACCGGCGAGCGCATTCACCAGCGTCTGGAGTATCGTGAACTCTTCGAGCTTCAGGCGGCGGACGTGATACAGCCGGACATAAGCCACATCGGCGGGCTGCTGGAGACGAAGAAGCTCGCCTCGTGGGCCGACGCGTACTACGTGACGATAGCCCCGCACAACGTGGGGGGTCAGATCAACACCGCCGCGGCCCTCCACCTCGCAGCCACGACGACGAACTTCCGCATCCAGGAGTACTTCAACGACTTCGCCGACCCCTGGGTCCGCGAGACCGCTCCAGGGTTGCCCGAGGTCGTAGACGGCTACTTCGAGCTCCCGAAGGGACCCGGCCTCGGTGTCGAGCTTGACGAAGAGGTGATCGAAGCTCATCCGAAACAAAACGTTCACTTCAACCTCTTCGCCGAGGGCTGGGAGAGACGCGAGGGCACCCGTACTGGGGCGAACCAGTGAGCGACCTCTCGGGCAAGAAAGCCCTGGTCACGGGCGCCGGGATGGGGATAGGCCAGGGCATCGCCGTCGAGCTCGCCCGCCGCGGCGCCGAGGTCGCCGTCCACTACGCCCATACGGAACCAGAAGAGACTGTCTCCGAGATAGAGAAGCTCGGCGGCAAGGCCGCCACGGTGCAGGGCGACCTGAGCAAGATCGCAGCCTGCGAGCGGACCGTCGACGCCGCCGCCGAGGCCCTCGGCGGGCTCGACACGCTAATCAATAACGCCGGCGTCACCAAGACGCTCGGCTTCCTCGACACGGACGAGGAGACCTACGACTCTGTCTTCGACCTGAACATGAAGGGCTACTTCTTCTGCGCCCGCAGGGCCGTGCCCTTCATGATGGAGAGGGGTGGCGGGAGCATCGTCAACGTAACCTCGATCCACGGGTTCGCTGGCTTCCCCCACCACACGGCCTACGCCGCTACGAAGGGTGCGATCAACGCCTTCACCCGCCAGCTCGCCATCGAGCTGACGGACCGCAGGGTCCGCGTCAACGCCGTGGGACCCGGTCTTATCGAGGTGCCCCGCTACTTCGACATTCCCGGCTACACCACCGAGTTCGGCAACACGCTGGTCCCCTACGGGAGGATTGGGCACCCCGAGGACGTAGCCCCCACTGTCGCCTTCCTCGTCTCCGACGCAGCCGACTTCGTTACAGGCCAGGTCCTCTACGTCGACGGCGGCACCACGGCCAGGATGGGCCTGTGGTGGGACCAGGAGGGCGGTTCCCAGTAGCGGAGTAAGTGCCTCTTGACACGAATACATATTGGTATGACAATGCTCGGCGGGAGAAGGAGCGTCAAAAACCTACGAACAGGGG
>CADDZK010000324.1 GCA_902812425.1 Actinomycetota bacterium | reverse complement strand
TCCCTGAGCAAGGGGTTCACCGCTCTGGCCGTGATGCAGCTTGTAGAGGAAGGCAAGATAAAACTCGACGAGCCGGTGCGCGCCTACCTGCCGGGCTTCACCACCAGCGACCGACGGCTCTCGAGCCGGATAACCGTGCGAGAGCTCCTCAACCAGACGAGCGGCCTGGCCGACGCCGGCTTCCCCGCATATACCCTGCCCCAGCCCGACAGCCTGGATGAGAGGGTCGAGAGCCTGCGCGAGGCCAAGCTCGTAAGCAAACCGGGTACCGAGTTCCACTACACGGACCCGAACTACGCGGTGCTGGCGCGCATCGTCGAGGTGGCGAGCGGGCAGCCCTTCGGCGAATACCTTCGGGACCGCGTCTTCGGCCCACTCGACATGGATCACACCACGAGCGTCCTCACCTCTGGGGAGGCACCCCGGGCCGCGCCCGGCCTCGCGCAAGGACACGTTCTTGCCTTCGGGGTCCCGATCCCACGCGGGGAGATGGACGGCTTCCTGGGAGGCTCGGGAGGCGTGATCTCGACCGCAGAAGACATGGCGAACTACCTCATCATGGAGAACGACGGCGGGCGCTTCGGTAACGCCCATCTGGTAAGCCAGAAGAACATCTCCCTGATGCACACTCCGCCGCGTGGGATCGATACCTCCTACGCGATGGGTTGGACGGCGCCGCCCGACGCAAAGCCCCGCATGATCGAGCACGACGGCGTCCTCTCCGCCTTCCACGCGGACGCCGCGCTCCTGCCGGACGAGGGCTACGGCGTCGTGCTCCTCTACGATCAGAACTACGCGTTGGCCAACTACGCGGGCATCAAGCAGGGCCTGGTCGACCTCCTCGTCGGCAAGAAACCCGACAACGGCGGCCTGGGTGCTGGCAAGGTCGGACTGATCCTCGCCGCCCTCGCGCTCGTGACCACCGCCCTACAGGTGCGAGGCCTCATTCGGTTGCGCGGTTGGGCGGCCAGGGCGAGAGACACCCCAGCGTGGCGGCTGGCGCCCGGCATCGCGTGGCAGTTCGTGCCGGCGCTGGTGCTCGTGGGGCTGCAATCGTTGGTAGCGCCGTTCGGCAGGGTGTTCAGCTACCCGCAGCTTTTCTGGGCGATGCCCGACGTGGTGAGTTGGTTGATCCTGGGTACCGTGTTAGGCGGGGCCGCGGGCACGGCGCGCATCCTGTTCGTTGCGCGGCGTAGCGCCTACCGGCGAAAATCGAAAGGGGCCAGTAGGTGACTACGATCGCAAACGCGAGTTTGGGGCCGGTAGCCCATAACGCTGTCGATCAAGAGCGGACTATCCCCCTCGCTCACGGCACTGAGAGGAGGCACAAAACGGCACATGGAAGCTCCCCAATGGTTCCCAGATGAGCTTGCGCGTGCCGGTGATGAGCATCTCGATCCCGAATACGTGCGGGACTACGACCGCAAGGCAGGCACGGATCTTACGGGAGAGGTGGCGCTGCTCCACGACCTCGGCCTGAACGAGACTCACATTCTGGTCGACCTCGGGGCCGGCACGGGTACGCTCGCCTTGGCCGCCGCCCCGCTTTGCCGGAGGCTAGTGGCGGTGGACGTGTCTGCGCCAATGCTGGCCCTGCTCGAAGAGAAGGCCGAACGGCTGGGCATCGAGAACATCGAGTGCGTGCAAGGTGGCTTCCTTAGCTACGAGCACCGGGGGGAGCCGGCCGACTTCGTCTACTCTAAGAATGCCCTGCACCACCTTCCGGATTTCTGGAAAGCGCTCGCCCTCGAACGGATCTCCTCCATCCTGAGACAGGGAGGCGTGCTGCGCATCCACGACCCCCTCTTCTCCTTCGATCCGCCCGAGGCCGAGCGCATCATCGAAGCCTGGCTTGCGAGCGTGGCAGAACAACCCGAGCACGGTTGGACGCGCCCCGATATCGAGAAAGACATCCGCGAGGAATTCATCACCTTTAGCTGGCTCCTTGAGCCGATGCTCGAGCGGGCTAGCTTCGAGATTCGGGATGCGAGACACGAAGCGAGGAGGGCTTACTCGGCGTACACCTGCATCAAGGTCCGGTAACGTCGGTCGCCGTCTTGCGCGCTGTCTCTTCTGGATATCTTGACCGGTCCCTTGGGCTTCGGGATCTGCAAGGCCTCCGCTTGCGCGGACGTGTTCGTGGATAGGTCGCCGGGCGGCCGGCGCAGTGCCACACCCGCACGAAGGTGGCTGCCTTCAGGCGGCGGTCGACTGAGGCCGAGTCCCCGGCTCGGTAGTCGGAACGTCCCGATCGAGACCTTAAGGCTGCGGGCGGTTTTCGGAAGGAGACCGCGAGCAGTACCTGCTTCGGAACCGACGTACGCTTCCATGACGATCGATCCTTCAACGGTTGCCCGACTGCGATGCTCGCACCGCTTGAGGTCTTGCCTGTCGAGGGGGCCGGGCCCGGAGCACGTTGGTGCCTGACTAACGGGGCAAATACCAGGACTCGGCGGATCTTCTTGGCTTTTCGGCTTTCTTGATTATGGTGTAGCCGGTGACGACGCTCTCACCATCCGACGTGTGCGTCCAGATCCATTCGACGTCCTGGTCTTCATCCAACTCGACTCTGATGACGGCGGGATGCTCGGAGTGATCCTTCGGCTGCGGTGCATACACCGTTCGCCTCTGGCTTCGCCGCCGGCGTTCCGGCTTCTTTTCTCGGCCCATCTCGACCCCCCGGAGGTTATCGATCCCGTCGACTCGCGCTCTTCTGTGACGACCTCGCTCTCGCCCCGGATGCTTTCGTACGGGCGACCCCACTCCCGGCGACGAGGCCCTCGAGCTCGCGCACGCCTCGCCGCTCGCGGATGTCCGCCGCGATCGCCTGGGACAGCTTGCGGGCGCCCTCGCGGAACCGGGGCTGCTCCACCACGCTCTGGATCGCCTCGCGAATCTCGACCACCGATGTCTTCCTGGAGAGGCGCAGTCCGGCTTCGCGGGCCACCACGCGCGCCGCGTCGTCGCCCTGATCCCGGCCCATCGGTAGACACACCAAGGGTATCCCGTACCTCAGCGCCCGGATCACCGTGCCGTGCCCGGCATGAGTGACCACCGCCGAGGCTTGCGGGAACACCTTCGCGTGCGCTACCGACCCGAGCACCACCACGTTTGCAGGAGCCTCGAATTCCGCGGCGTCTAGCGCCGGCCCGACCGTCACCAGCCCGCGTACGCGCAGCCCACCCAGCGCCTCGATAGTCTTGCGCAGCACCGGCGCCTGGTTCTGCGGCGTGGTGCTGAAGCCGACGAGCACCAGGGGATCGGGATGATCCGGCGGCCAAGGCGACCGCCAGGGCTTCGCCCAAAGGGGCTCATCGAGCTGCGGACCGACGTAGCGCACGTTTGGCGGCAGCCGCTTTGCGGGGAAGTCGAAGGCCTCGCTGGTCAGGACGAGCACTCTTCTGGCGCGGTCGAGCTGCTCCCAGGGGTGGCCGAGAGGATCCAGCCCGAGCTGCCTGCGTGCGGCGTTCAAAGCCGGCAACCCGCGACCGTAGAGGTGTCTGAGAACGCGTCCGAGGGCGTAGTCGCGCAGGCGGCCTAAAGGGCCGTTTGCCGGCATGAGCCCAAGCCCGATGGGCGGGACGCCTGGGCGTGGCACCTCATAGATGCCGGGCATGAGCACGGCGAAGGGTAGAGCCACCCTCTCGGCCGCCGCCATCGCCCCGTAGAGCGTGCGGTTGACGACCAGCGCGTCGGCCGGCTCGCGCTCCAACTCTTCCAGCACGTCGCGCGCATAAAGGAGCGCCGGCCCGAACATCACGCGATCCCGCGACCGCGCGAGCGCCTCCATCGGTGTGCGCGCCTCCCAGTCGCGGATGAAGTCGCTTTCGACCGACTTGTCGGGGCGGTGGGGGGCGCGGGTGTACGGGACGAACTCGCAGCCGGTGGCCTTCACGTCTGCCTCATCGGCCGGGTCGCACAACACGCGGACGCGGTGGCCGCGCTCGACCATCTGCCGCGCCAGCGTGAGCGCGGGCGGCAGGTTGCCGCCTCCCTCCCAGTCAACGAACAGGTACCTGTTGCCCATCAGAGATCTCCTCTCGCTCTTCCTTGCCCTCGTTCTCCGTGTCGCTGACGCGAGGCAGGCTCATCGCGTGTCCCGCACGAATTCTCGGATGGCGTGGGCGAGTTCTCTGGGCTGGTCTTCGGGGATGAGCGTGTAGCTGTCCGAGATCTCGGACAGCCTGCCCCGTGGGAACAGCTCGGCAAGCCGCCGTCCGTGCTCGCGGGGCATGATGCGGTCGTCTGCCGCCCACACGACGAGCGTCGGACGGTCGAAGGAGCGCAGCCTCTCGGACCACTCTAGCAACACCTCCTTTGGCGGGATGCTCAGGGCGTACTTGCGGAGATCCCGGCGGATCTCCGGCCGGGATTGCAGGGGCCGGAACCAGCCGTCCATGACCTCGTCGGGGACCGGGCGCTTGCTCATCCGGCCCCACGTCAAAGGGAGCCGCCTCAAGGGGCGCAGCCGCAAGGACTGGAAGGCAAGGTAGAGCCCGCCGGGTATGGCCGCCGCCTGCGCCAAAGCGCGCCCGGGGAGGCCGGGAGGGTAGTTCTCAAAAGCCTCGCACGAGGCGAGCACGAGTCTGCCCACGCGCCCGTCGAGTCCCTCGGAGACAAGCAGCTGCGCCCCGCCCCAGTCGTTGCCAACGAGGGTAACGTCGCGCAGGTCCAGTTT
>CADDZK010000323.1 GCA_902812425.1 Actinomycetota bacterium | reverse complement strand
GCTTCTATGAGGTGCACCACGAGGCGGGAGCATTCTACATTTTACTCTTCCTGGCCTTAATCGCCGCCGTGTCGCTCTTTTTGGCACTGGTCTTGCTCTCGGCCTTGGGCCCACGAGGCGGGATACTCACCGGCTCATTGCTCATCATAAGTGTGGGTCTAGCGACCTCTGGGGGAACCACTCCGGTCGAGAACCTGCCCACCTTCTTCCGCGCTCTCTCGAGCGTTTTGCCCTTCGAGTACATGACCGAGGGGACGAGGGCCTTGCTCTTCTACGGGGGCCGCCTCGACGCGGGTCTCGTCGACGACCTGCTGGTCCTTCTCGCCTACCTCGTCGGCGCGATGGTACTCGGAGGCTTGATCTCGCTGGCGCGTGACCGTCTAGCCCCGAGTACGGGGATCGCCCAAGTGGCGGGGCTTGGTCAGCAACGGGAAGCTGTGACCGCACCGTCGACATCGGCTCAAACGGACGAGACTAGACGCAACGGTTGAGAGTATGAGGCACACCGGAACAAAGCATCGGCAAGAACTGGGCTTGCGTGAAACCTCCAACTTGTCTCCGAGGGATCTTGGCGGTCAACATCCGAGAGGCGTGGGTAATAACGGAACGCCAGTCGCTCCATCACCGCCCGAAACGACGTCAGCTGGACCCGCAGTGAGCGTACGGCTCCTCTCGCCTGGGGACGGAGACAGGCTCCGCCAGATGTACTCCCGGCTCTCCCGGGAGACGCTCTACCGGAGGTTCCATGCGCCGCACCCTAGGGTGCCAGAGTGGACACTTGACCTCCTCTTGGGCGTGGAGCGCTACAACGGGGAGTCCGTCGTCGCCGTCGCGAGGAGTGAGATCATCGGCCATGCTATGTACGTCCCGTCACCAGAGGGCCGCGAGGCCGAGGTCGCCATAGTCGTGGAAGACTCCTGGCAGTCCAAGGGCGTTGGTGTGTTGCTCCTCTCCGAGCTCGCCAAGAGAGCTAGGAAACGGGGCATCGAATCCTTCACGGGCACGGTGCTCGCCGCGAACCTTCGCGCGCTCGACTTCTTCCTGGCTACGTCCTCCAAAGTCCGATACGAACTGAGGGACGGCTCCTACCTGCTCCGCGCACCGATATCTGGTGATTCCGAATCCGCACGCTGCTCCGCCGGAGAGCGCAGACCAGAGGCGATCGCGAATGAGCCGGTCGTTCGATCCATCTCGAGAGGAGGTAGTCAGCGATAAGCGGACTCGTTAACGATGCAGGCGTACGGGAGTGTAACCGAGATGTGCTCGGTGCCGAGATTCCCGTGCTGGATACAGGAGGTGTCAGAAGTGCACGTTGAGAGCGTTCCCCTGTGGGCGGCCGCCGTGGTTCTGGTGGATATAGTAGGTGCAGCACTGGTTGCGTGGATCGGACTAAGGCGCGCTGCGCACTCTCTGTTCGATGTGCGGAAGGCTGCGAGGACCTCTTCCCTCTTCGCCGCCGTCCTGCTGAGCTGGTTCGTGGTCGCTGTCCTGATCACGCTCGTCCCTCGTCCCGAGGACGCGCCCGCGATGTTGGCCGCTGTGGTCGTTGTGGTCTGGAACCTGTTGCTTACGGCGGTCGGCTACGGCTTGAGGTTCTTCTCTCGGACCTATCGCCAGATGATAGACGCGATACCGCATCACCTGCTTCTCGGCTTCCAGTCCTACCGCCTCATCGGGATCGTCTTCTTGCCCATGCTAGCTCTGGGAGTACTGCCCGCCTTCTTTGCCGTGCCGGCGGGCGTCGGCGACATCATCGCCGGACTCGCGGTCCTGGGTGCAGCTTACCTGTACGCGAAGCACTCCGCGGGGGCAAGGGGTGCGGCGGTGGGAGCAAACCTGATCGGGATGCTCGATTTCGCCGTGGCTATCGGAGCGGGAACCACGATCTTGGCGCCTCCCCTGCAGGCCATCCTCGGCGGCTCTACGGCGCTAACCGATCATCTGTCTGTGTTCCCGTTGGGCTTGATACCACTGTTTGTCGTGCCACTGGGGTTCATCGTCCACCTCCACTCTTTGACCAGGCTCGCCGGGGAAAGGAAGCACGCCCCGAGACGGCCCATGAGCGTAGCGTAGGTGAGATCCAGATTCTCACTACTACTACTCGCGGTCTCGGGACAGGGGCGACGGACAAATCAAGACCTCCGCACACCACGTAGGTATGCGGGTTTGGAAGGAGTTGAAGGTGACAGAACGGTTCGATCTTGTGGTCATCGGGGGAGGATACGCTGGCTACCCGTCAGCCATCCGGGCGAGCCAGCTAGGGATGAAAGTAGCCCTTGTGGAAAAGAGCAAATTGGGGGGCAACTGTCTACATCGCGGTTGTATTCCTACGAAGGCGCTTCTGCAGAGCGCTTCGATGCTGAGCGAACTCGAACGACACGGCGAGGAGCTCGGGGTGCTGACTGAAGGTGTGAGCTTCGACTATTCCCAAGCGGCGAAGTACAGAGACGAGGTAGTCGGGAAGCTGCATGAAGGTACCAGATACCTGATGAGGAAGAATGGGATCGCGACGTACGAGGGAGCGGGGAGGTTCTTGGAACCTAAGAAGATCGAGGTCAGACTCAAGGAGGGCGGCGAGCAGACTCTCGAAGCGAGGTACGTACTGATCGCCAGCGGATCCGCTCCCAGAAGCCTACCAGGTCTTGAGATAGACCACGAGCAGGTTCTCACCAGCGACGACGTACTCACGATGAATTGCTTACCTAGCTCCTTAGTTATCCTCGGCTCCGGAGCCGTGGGAGTGGAGTTCGCGAGCATGTACCACGACTTCGATGTCGAAGTTACGGTAGTGGAAATTCTAGATCGCATCGTGCCAGACGAGGATGCTGAGGTCTCAGCGATGCTCAAGAAGAGCTTCGCGGAGCGCGGCGTCCGCGTCCTCACGAACGCCAAGGCCGATCCGAAGCGCCTGCGGAAGACCAACCGTGGCGTGACCATCGGAGTCTCTACCGAGGGAGGTGTGGAAGTCCTCTCTGCAGAGGCACTATTGGTGGCAGTAGGGCGCAGGACCATCACCGAGAGCCTCAACTTGGAGGCAACTAGAGTCGAGACAAACGCCAGGGATGAGATCTTGGTAGATGAGTACTACCGTACCGCCGAGCCCGGGGTCTACGCGGCGGGCGACGTGATTGGGGGCCACTGGCTGGCGCACGTCGCCAACCACGAAGGACTGATCGCCGCTGAGCACATGGCTGGCAAAGAGCCGACTTTCCTCGATCCAAACCTCGTCCCGCGGGTAACCTTTTGCCGCCCGGAGATAGCATCGTTTGGCCTGACCGAGGATCAAGCAAGAGAACGGGGCCAGGAGGTCAGGATCGGGCGCTTCCCGTTCAGGGCGGTAGGCAAGGCTCTGATCGAGGGCGAACCCGAAGGATTTGTCAAGATCGTCTCCGATGAGCGATCTGGGCTCGTCCTCGGCGTGCACGCAATTGGCCCCCGCGTTACAGATCTCATCTCCGAGGGGGTGTTCGCTGGGCTGGTCGAAGGCACCGCTCAAGAGATAGCTATGGCGGTGCACGCCCACCCGACCCTTGCAGAGGTTTTCGGAGAAGCCGCGATGGACGTGGATGAACTGGCCATCAACTTATAAAGGGCGCTAGCGACAGAGGGAGCTCTCAAGGTCGAACGTTTTCGGTTCAACAATCTCCTACGTTGTTGCGAGGAAGGAGAAGCACACGATGGTAGAGCCCGACGAAGCGAAGCGGCAAGTATTTGGCGATCTGCGCGAGGAAACGAAGATGGATGTCCGCGTGATCCGCCTGTCCGGCGAGCGCCTAGGGGAAGCTGCCGGCCTCCTTGCCCGCTGCTTCCACGCCAACCCGAACTTCGTGGACCTCTTCCCGAAGGAAAGAGCCCGCTCCTGCACACTTCTCCACATGTTCGCCGCCGGCTTGCGGGACGCCTTGGACTTCGGTCACGTCTACGCTACCACGCGGATGGCGTTGAGTGGATCGACGCTTACGTGACGGAGCGTGACGCTAGCGGCAGGCTATGGAGTTACCGAACGAGGGACACAGAGAGTGTCTGGTCGAACTATCCATAAGTAGAAGAAGCACTGAGGATGAGCGAGATGATGAGTTTAGAGCTCGCAAAGCAGCGTCAAGAGGAGCTACTACATGAAGCGGAGTTGAGTCGCCGGGCTAAAGCATTGCGAGCAACCCGCAAGCAGCACTCCGGCAGGGGATCAGCCCTGGTATGGGAGATCAAGAGGTACGCCGGAGGCTTCCTCAAGCTAGTGAGGGTTTTGAGGAATGCCAGCGGCTAGGAACGAAGGAGATACTACCCTTATGAAAAAAGGAAGCGGCGTTTCCGTACAGAGCAGGACGCTGTACGGTCTTGTCTACCTGGCGATGCTCCTGTCGCTGGGCCACCACATTGACCACGTAATCCGGGGCAACAACGTCGGTTGGCCCATCACAGCAGAAGTTAACGCCTTCACCTACAGTCTAGGGATTTACCCGCTCATCTTCTTAGGACTCTTCCTATACAGATCGAACAGGGTGGGGCCGGGCTATTGGGCGCTCCTGTCGGGGACGGGCGCTGTGTTTGTGGCCTGGATCCACTTCGGCCCGGCGGCCGTTGAGCCCCCGGCTGAGATTATCAACCTCTACGAGCGCGGATCCTTGGCTGGCTGGCCTTCTTGTGGCTTGTGGTCTTCGTCGTGGTGCTCATTGTGACGTTCCTGTAT
>CADDZK010000322.1 GCA_902812425.1 Actinomycetota bacterium | reverse complement strand
ACAATATAGTGCCACCCCTGAAGGGTTCCGCTCCACCAGCGGCCGAGGCCATGACCCTGTGGAAGCGCGTGAAAAGACTGGGGACGCTGTTCACTACGGAAGAGGTCTTCCATGCGGATGGTACCAGCGAGCGCGTGACGAGGGTCCTTCGGGCGAGACATATGTAGCGCGAGGGTAGTCTAGCATCAGCTTTCTTCGGGGCTGGCTCTTTCTCACGTACCCTTATCCACCCGAGTGCTTGCAGAAGGCCGCGCGCAGGAGGTGAAGGAGGCCCAGTGCGGGCCGTTAGCGTGGGACAAGTGGCAAAGAGCCCGCCTCACTTCCCTGCTTCTAAAGGAACCCTGGGCGCACGCGCCTGTGAAGGTCTGCCTGGACCCGCCTCAGGATGCGTCCAATGACGTCGGAGAGGTGAGGACATGTCCTATACGGCCCGCAGAGAGCAGCTGTTGAAGGCCCTCGAAGAACGCTTTGGGGACCGCTGCAAGCCGCACGGGAAGCACGCAGGACCTCTGGCCACGGTGTTGCCAATGGATGCCGGCGAGATCGAGTCGTTGGCAGCGACCGTTCGTCGATACTCCGTGTCGCTGAGCCCGGCGGGCGCTGGCACGGACCCCGACCTCCCAGAGCCCTCAGGGGAGACCGTGCTGATCGGGACCGAGATGATGCGCAAGGTCCGATTTCCAGATGGCGAGCGCGGCCGCGTCGAGGTGGAACCCGGGGTGCTCTGGCTCGAGCTCGAGGACGAGCTCCGCTCCTCACACTTGGCGCTCACCGTCTACCCGACGAGCGCCCCCCGCGCGACAGTCGGCGGTTGGGTCGCCCGCGACGGCATGGGGGTGGGCTCTTTCGCCTACGGTTGGCTGCGGGAGAACGTCCTCTCCGCCGAGATAATCCTGCCCGACGGCCAACTGCAAAGTCTCGAAGGCGACGACCTTAGCCTCGCGGTTGGAGCGCTGGGGAGGACCGGTGTGATCGTGCGCGCTACGCTCAAGTTGAGGGAGATGAAAGGGGATAGGCCCTTTGCCGCCGCCTTCGGGCGGCCAGAGGCGCTCCAGAGCACCATCAACTACTTGCTGGAGCGAAGACCTCCTCTGTGGCATTTGGGCTTTATGAACCCGCCAATGACACAAGCGCTGCGCGTGCGGGAGAAGTACTTGATCTTCGGCGCTTATCCTGCAAGCGACGCAGGGGCAGCCGATAGCGAGCTTGCACAGGCGTTGAGCGAGAGTCATGGCCGACCGCTCGACCCTGCTGAAGCTTACAGGATCTGGGGCGGCAGGTTCTTCCCTGTCGCACCCGGCCGGCAGACGCCGGCTCCCGGCCGGGTGCTGGTTCCCGCTTCGCGAGTCGGGATCGTCCTTGGTCACCTAGGAGGTGGTCCCGCCGAGCTAGCCCTCCTGGGGTCCGTAGCCCGGGATGGCTCCGCTCTCATGCTGGCGTTTGCGAGCTCGGGAGCCGAAGACCCTCCACTGAGCCTGCCCACCGGGGACGAGGCCGGGCTTGTGGGGGTAGCGCGCAGCGTCGGCGGGGATCTCTACCACGCAATCCTCAAACAGCGCGCACAACTCTAATCCAGAGCCACGCCCGGACGGTAACGTCAGGCTGCTTTCAGTCGTGCGGCACCACTTCTGGATGGCCATGCCTCGCGGCTACGCCTCAGCAACTTAAGTGCAGTGGGCAGATAATGGTAGTGGGGCCGCAGTGCGGTACACAAGACGGCGAGCGATAGCGAGGGCCAGTAGAGACGGCTGCGTCTGGATCGACCCTCAACCGCTTTCGGGCTTGTCGACGGGCGCCTCGCGCCCCAGGGGAGCGGGGGCAATGGGCGATGTCGGAAGCCTTGGACTGACCTATTCTTTCTTGATCAAGATTGATCAGCAGAAAGCTCAATATGTGTCATGGCAGATCAGCCCCCTCGTAGCACACTAATAACAGAGGAAATTCTAGCCAGAGAAAGGAGGTGAGCAGAGATGCAGGAGCTTCGCGAGAAGAGGCAGGCCCGGCCGAAAGACCAGAACCACATAACCGCCGTGATGCCGCACAACGAGCCGCCCTCAAAGGGTGACCTTACAGCAAACTTCTCTGGGTTCGTGGTGTGGCTTGGCGCTTTCCTGTTGCTGCTCTTTATCGTGATCGTCTTGTCTGCTGCCTAGCGAACAGGATTCACGAGGCCACAAACCTTTCCTAGGTCTACCTAAGAGCGAGGCCAACCTGGGCGGTGCCGAAAGCATCACCAACGGGGAGTCGGATCAACAAGCCTACTCTCTCGAAGACGCCATCATGCCCAACGGCCAGAAGTACGAGGACTGGCTCAATGACAGAGAGGGCCGGAAGGAAAACGAATCAGCCCGGCCCGCGTTGTCTTATGTACAGAACGCACGGACATATCCCAATCCGTACGTAGGAAACCGCACGGTATAGGAGCTTTGCTCAAGAAGTAGGTCAATGTGTGTCTAACAGATCACAAGCGGCGGAAATCTGTTCAGTATGAGCCGGACTACGGGGAAGGGGAAAGCCTCAATACTACTTTCAGGCGTGTAGAGCGAGAGGGTAAGACGGTGGCGTGGAACGTGTTCTTCAGGGGAATGAGCCAAATCGTCACTATTACCTGTCGACCTTCGGGACCTGGAAGGAGGTGCCTGGCACCCATATTAGCTACGGGGACGGCGCGTGGTTCTTCCACATCAAGACACGTTGAAGGAGAGCCGTTCTTCTAAGGACGCTCACCCTCCAACAAGCGATGGGGACTCTTAGGAGGGGTCCCCGTCGCGTGGTGCATCGGTATATTACGTACGATAACTATCCTCGCTTATGCTCTAGCGACCAAGCGCTCGCGTAGCTCGCGAATACGTTCATGGGGCTCGGCTATTTCCCTGCCCGGTTAGCCGTGCCTGGCATGCCTGAGGTGGAAGTGCCGACTACTGCGATATTCACGCTTCCAGAGGAACCCCGCCAGGCCAAAGAGCGCCATGCCGAGTACGAAGTAGAAGAGTTGAAGCATAAGCGCGGTGGGAAGGGCAGTCCCAACTTTGCTGTCAATACTGACTGCCTCCACCACTAGGTAGCCGACCATCACAAGGCCAGCCAGCTCCGAGACGAGCACCGCCCATTCGCGGTGGATGAAGATAGTGGCTGCGGCAATCAGCGCACTGCCTCCGACGACAATTGCCAATACCAGGCCTGGGATCGTGTAGTCACTGAAGGGCGTGCCTGCCAACCAGGCCTTTGACAAGAATCGGTCAAGCTCACCTCTCAGAAGAGCCATGCCTCCCTCGATGGCACTCGTAGCGATAAAGGCCGCGATGACGAGGAGTACGATCCGGATGACTTCGTGCTTCATAGGAGAAAGCGGTTGGCCCGAAAACTCAGTCGTCCACAGGTATTCGGCCAGTGCGATAATTGCCAGGCCGATGAGCATCAAGATCGACGAGAACTGCCCGACCACCGCGATCTGGGTGAGCTCCCAGGCGATCGTGATGAGGCCCGCCGCTGCTGCGAGGAGTACACTCCATGCGTGGCGGGTAAACACCGTCGCCGTAGCAAGTAGCGAGCTACCCCCTACGACGATCGCCACCAACAGCATAGGGATTGTGGCATCACTAAAGAGCGTGCCATGGTAATTCACGGGTGGGGCGCACACTCCTGCCAGGACCAGTATACCCTGGGCGATGTCAAACACTGCGACGCCAGCCAACAGGATGGTGAGCACTCTACGCACTGCCTTGTGTCTCATCATCTTTCTCCTTCCTCTAGCGGGATCTAGGTGTGCCACATCACCGCTCACCACACGCTACCTCCTCTCCATGGCTAGAGATTCCTTCAGTATCAGTGTGCTACGAGGGGGCTGATCTACCATGACACACATTGAGCTTTCTGCTGATCAAGATTGACTAAGAACTAAATGGGCGGCAGTCCAGGGTATAGGCCATTGCCTCCGCTCGCAAAGCGGAGCAAACCTCTACAACCAGCCCGAGGGCGGCTGAGGGTCAGCTCCCGCGCGGCTATCTACCCATCCGTCCAGGTGAGGCGCTAACACGCCCCCTGGCAGCAACGGCTAGCGGCGACCGTAAATTGCCCCGAAAGGCCAGGCCGACGACAGGAGGGCGAAATGGTTGGCTCGCGGTGGCCCCGGCGTTTCAGTATCGGCTTTGGCGGCTCGACCAAACTTCATTAAGTTGGGCAAAATAGGCAATCTTGCCCCGCCATACCCTCAAATCGGATCATGACGGGCCATCCCTCTGGTCTTATCCTGTTGGTAGCTGCAAAAAAGGAGGCATGCGAATGACGGAAAGGCACAACGAAGATGTACTGAGGATCTTGACCGAGGTCTTCGCAGAGCGCGTGACGCGATCCCCGCTCGGGGACGGATCGGGCATCGCCTATGCACTGGCCTCCGTGCGGCCCTCAACCGCCGAGGAGGTCAGCTACCTCGCGCAAGTGGCCGCTCGCCACTCCGTACCCCCTGGTCCCCGTCGGCGCCGAAACGGGTTTCGGGCCCCGTCCGCCCGAGGGAAGCATCCTCGTCCGCTTCGACCTGATGCGCCATCTTCGCCTGCCGGAGGACGACGAGCCCTGGGTCGAGGCCGGGCCGGGGACGTCCTGGCTGAACCTCGAGGGTGAGCTGCGCGTCCGCGGTCGGGGACTCGCCGTGTACCCCACGAGCGCTCCGCGGGCTACCGTAGGCGGCTGGCTCGCCAC
>CADDZK010000321.1 GCA_902812425.1 Actinomycetota bacterium | reverse complement strand
GAGCCTGGAGAGCGCCTCGATATCCCCGCGGCTCATGTAGCCGACCATCCCGAAGTCTAGCAGGGCCAGGTCTCCCCCCGGGGTGAGGAGCAGGTTGCTCGGGTGGGGGTCCCCGTGGAAGAACCCGTCCTCGAAGGCCATCTTGAAGATCGCCTCCGCCCCCATGGAGGCGACGCGTCGCCGCTCCGAGGGCGTCAGCAAGAGCGGGCGAATGTCCCTGAACCTGGTCCCCTCAATGTACTCCTCGGTCAACACTTTAGGGGTCGAGAGGTCGAGGTAGACCTCGGGGATGATGACCGGCGTATCGGCGAAGTTGGCGGCGAAGCGGCGGGCGTTCTCGGCCTCGGTGGTGTAGTCGAGCTCGCGACGGATGACGACCTCGAACTCGGCGACGAGGCCGCGCACGTCTATAAAGAGCCTTCTCCCGAACCTGCTGTCGAGCAGGGCGGCGAAGTCCCGCATGAGTTCCAGGTCCCCACCGACCCTGCCAGGCGCCTCGGGCCGCTGCACCTTGACGGCGACGACCTCCCCGCTTCTCAGCACGGCTCTGTGGACCTGCCCGATGCTCGCCGAGCCGAGCGGCACGGGGTCGAACGAGGTGAAGACCTCGTCGACAGGGGCCCCGAGCTCCTCCTCGATAATCTCCTGGGCGAGTGCGGCCGGCATCGGCGAAGCCGTGTCCTGGAGCTTCTGGAGCTCGGAGAGGACGCCCTCGGGGAGTATGTCCGAGCGCGTCGAGAGGACCTGGCCGAACTTCACGAAGGTCGGCCCTAGGTCGTCCAGTGTGCGGCGCAGCCTCACGCCGAAGTTCGGCGCGAGGAACTCCTGGAGGCCCTTCTTCTCCCTCCTGTCCCGTCTCACGTCGAAGACGAAGCCGAACCCGTGGCGCACCAGGACGCGGCTGATCTGGGAGAAGCGCCGGAGGTTTCCCGATCTGCTAGAAGGGGGTATCCCCCCGTTCGCCACGTAAGGGTCCCTCTAGGCTACAGGCCTGGCGGCGTCTCTGGGGCGTCGCGGGGCGCGGGCGGAGCCTCGGGCTCGCCTGCGGGCGGGGGCGGTGCCGCCGGCCTGTCCTCGAGCATCCTTACCCTGTGCTCGAGCTGCTCCATGCGGAAGACGAGGTCCTCATAGTCCTCCCTCGTCGGTAGTCCGCCTCTCCTCAGGCCCTGCTGCACAGAAGCGTCGACCAGCGAACGCGCGCCCGCCGAGCGCTCTCGCGCGCGGTTCATCACGTCGTCGACCACCGTGCGGCCCTCCTCGCGCTCGACGCGCCCCTGCTCGATGAGGGAGTCCACGATCTCCTGCACCCTGTCGCGCGTCGCCGCAGCGGCTCCTATCTGCAACAGGATCAGGCGCTCAAGCGTCTCGCCAACACTTCCGCGCATAACTCTACCTCCCGGTTATCTAGGTCATCTCATACATGATAACGAAGGCGCAAGCCGGATGAAGGGTCGTCCTTCCGCTAAGTGGAACGAACGGGGCGCAGCTTCCCGGCGCGCCAGGCTTTGTAGAGCGAGAGGACGGGTGATGCGATAAAGATCGAGCTGTAGGTCCCCGCGATGATGCCGACGAGGAGGGCGAAGGCGAAGTCGCTTAAAGTGGATTCGCCGAAGATAAGGAGCGCCGTTATCGGGATCAGGGTGAAGACCGAGGTGTAGATCGAACGCCGGACGACCTGGCGGATGGAGCGGTTGATCATCTCGTCGAAGCGGCGGCGGTTGTAGCCGACCGTGGGGGCGTTCTCCCTGATCCTGTCGAAGATGATTATGGTGTCGTAGATCGAATACCCTAGCACCGTGAGGACGGCGACGACGGTCACCAGGCTCACCTCCCTACCGACGATGGCGTAGAAGCCTATGGTCATCAGTATGTCGTGCACGAGCGCGCCCATCGCGGCGAGGGCGAAGGCGAACTCGAAGCGGAAGCTGATGAAGGCGACGATGATTAGAAGCGCCGCAACGACGGCCTGGAGCGCCTGGTTTCTGAGCTGCTGACCGAAGGCGGGGCTCACGGTCGTAACGCTGACCTCGCCCCCAGATGCGCGGCTGAGGGAGTCGCGTATCTGGCTCTGCTCCTTCTGGGTGCTTATCACGGGTGTGCGTACCTCGTAGCCGTTCTGCCCGAGGGTCGTGATGACGGATTCTGCGGCCACGTCGCCGGGCAAGGCGGCTCGGATCTCGGCGTCGCCCAGCTTGTGATCGGCTTTGGCGATGGTGAACTGCGCTCCGCCCTCGAAGTCTATCCCCAGGTTGAGCCCCCCGAGCGCTATGGCGATTATCCCTGCGAGCAGCAGGATGCCTGAGATCGAGAAGTACAGCCTCCAGCCACCGACGAAGTCTACGTTCTCGAACACGCTACCTCACCCTCGCCTGTTGGGTCGTGACGATGCTCGCCTTGGAGACCCCCATCAGGGCCGGCGAGAGGTGGATGCCCCTGTCGGAGAGGAGGCCGAGGAGGGCCCGTGTGATCACGATGGCGGTGAACATCGAGAGCACGACCCCGATTGCGAGCAGCACGGCGAAGCCGCGTACGGAGCCGCTTGAGAGCGCGAAGAGGATGAACGCCGTGATCAGCGTCGTTATGTTCCCGTCGAGGATCGCGCGGTATCCCTTGTCGTAGCCGGCCTGGATCGCGCTCCTCGGCGTCTTGCCGCGCCGGATCTCCTCTTTTATGCGCTCGAAGATGACGACGTTGGCGTCGGCGGCGACCCCGATGGAGAGCACGATGCCCGCGATCCCAGGCAGCGTCACGGTGATCGGTATGATCACGACGAGCCCCCAGAGCAAGAACGCGTAGATGAGCAGCGCGAGGTCGGCGACGATACCGAGCGCCCTGTAGATCACGAGCAGCAATACGAGCACGAGACAGAACCCGATGAGCGAGGCCAGAAGCCCGCTCTTGAGGGAGCTAAAGCCGAGCGTTGGCCCTACGGTCGTCTCCGAGATGACCTTCATATTTACGGGTAGAGCGCCCGTATTGAGCACGGTCTCAAGCTGCTTGGCCTCGTCCTCGGGAAGCCCCTGCGGCAGCCCGTCGTTAGAGATGGAGATGTTCTGGCCCAGCGGTTCCTGCACGGTGGGCGCGCTCTGGATGTCCTGGTCGAGCGCGATGGCGAGCCGCGCGGGCTCCCCGCTCGCGGCGGCGTCCGTAAGCATGTGCTGTGTGAGCTCGCCCATCTGCCTGCCGCCCTCGGCCGTGAGCTGGAGGCTCACGATGCGCTTCCCCGTGGTCTGGTCGAACTCGACGTTCGCCCCGTTCTGCTTGAGGGCGTCGCCCGTCAGGTCGGGGTTCTTGTGGACGATGTAGCCGCTTACGTCGATACCGCTTCCGCCCCCCTGGGCCGGGGTCTCGCTGAAGAGGATCTTCGTCTTCCCCTTCTTGTAGGCAGAGTCGTCCTGCAGGCTCTTCCTAATGTCCTGCTCGGTCTTGTCTACCTGATCTTGGGGGACGACCTTCGGCGGCTCCGTCAGAGAGGGGTCGGAGGCGAGGACCTCGTAGAAGCCGAGCTGGGCCGTGCTGCCTATGATGCGGATCACCTCGTCGGGGTTCTTCACGCCGGGGATCTGGACGACGATCTGATTCTCCGACTGCACCCTGACGTCAGGCTCAGCCACGCCGAGGCGGTCTATGCGCTGCCGGATCAGGTCCGCGGCCTGCACCATCTCGTCGCGGGTCACCTTGCCCCCGCCGGTCTGGGAGCCCTCCAGCTGCGCGCTCACGCCACCCTGGAGGTCGAGGCCGAGCTGCGTGGACTTGGTCACCGGCTCGTTGATGAAGATGAAGTAGGCGGCCACCCCGAGGAGGACGACCACCAGCGCTACCACGATCAGGTTGTTTCGACGACTACCCATATAATCGGAGAATTATTCTAGCTCATCTGCCCCTGGATGGTTAGAGCGCTCGTACCGGGAGATCCAGGCCCGCGACCACTCCTGGTAGCGGCCTGCCTGTATCTCGATCCGTGCCCTGCGGCAGAGATCCACGGTGAACCTGACGTTGTGCAGCGTGACGAGCCTGTGTCCGAGAAGCTCGTTCTCCCTCACCAGGTGCGCGAGGTAGGCCCTGCTGTAGCCCGTGCAAGCCTCGCAGGGGCACTCGGGATCGAGCGGCCCGAAGTCCGTGCGGTACCTCGCGTTCTTGAGGTTGAGCCTGCCCTCGGGGGTCAGGGCTGCGCCGTGGCGGGCGAGGCGCGTGGGAAGCACGCAGTCGAACATGTCCACACCGAGCGCTATGACCTCGAGGATGCCGACGGGGTCCCCTATCCCCATGAAATACCTCGGCTTCTCGGCAGGCAACTTCGGCGCCGTGAAGGCGAGGGTCTCAAGCATCTGATCCCGCGACTCCCCTACCGAGAGGCCCCCGACGGCGTAGCCGTCGAACCCGATCTCGACCGTTCTCCCCAGGCTCTCCTCCCTCAAATCCGGGTACAACCCGCCCTGCACGATCCCGAAGAGCGTCTGATCGGCCCTCCCCTGCGCCTCCTTGCACCGCAGCGCCCACCGCGCCGTACGCCGCAGCGAATCCTCGTGGTACTCGCGGCTCGCGTGGGCTGGCGGGCACTCGTCGAGGACCATGGCTATGTCAGATCCGAGATCCTCCTGCACCCTCGTCGTAAGCTCCGGGGTAAAGACGTGCTGCGAGCCGTCGTAGACCGAGGCGAACTGGACACCCTCCTCCGAGATGTGGCGCGTCTCGGCGAGTG
>CADDZK010000320.1 GCA_902812425.1 Actinomycetota bacterium | reverse complement strand
GCCATGCTGTTCGCCCGTATCTCTGCACCATGCGCTATCGCGTCCGGCACGTGGGTGGCGGGGCAGGATTGGCCTTGGGGAGACCCGCACCGTTATACCTTCGGACCCCACCCGATCAGCGGAGCTGCGGATAGGGCCACGGAAGGAGCGCGCAGGTTCGGCATCGAGATGCGCGTCGGGCCGGTCGGGATCACCAACGGAACCTTCGGCAACCGCCCACACTGCATCTACCGCGGCTTCTGCCTGCAGGGCTGCAAGGTTAACGCCAAGGGCAGTCCGCTCGTCACCCACGTGCCGGACGCGATAGCGCATGGTGCAGAGATACGGGCGAACAGCATGGCCACGCGCATCGAGACCGACGAGCGTGGCCGCGCAACGGGCGTCGTCTACGTCAAGGACGGCCGCGAACGGTTTCAGCGCGCGCAGGCGGTCGCGGTGGCGGGTTACTCAATTGAGTCGCCTCGTCTTCTCTTGAACTCGGCGAGCGAGCGCTTCCCGAACGGCCTGGGAAACAACGAAGACCAGGTCGGCCGCTACGTGATGGTGCAGGGTGCCCCGCAGGTGGCTGGTCGTTTCCCGGAGACGTTGAGGATGTACAAAGCTCCCCCTCCCGAGGTCTCCTCGGAGCAGTTCTACGAAACCGACCCGAGGCGCGGTTTCTCCAGGGGCTTCAGCATCCAGACCGTAAGTCCCCTGCCGATCGGTTGGTCCGAGCACGTCCTGGCCGACGGGCACTGGGGGGCGGCGATGCGAGAATACATGCGCGACTACAACCACTGGAGCGTGCTCGGCGCCTTGTGCGAACTCCTCCCCCTGCCTCACAACCGCGTCACGCTGGCAGGCGAGAAGGACTCTCACGGTATGCCTATAGCGCGCTTCGACTACACCCAGTGCGAGAACGATCGCAAGAACATAGCCTACGCCCAGCGCGTCATGCAGGCCATCTGGGAATACGCCGGCGCGCAAGACATACTGACCATCGACCGGTATGCGCACCTCATCGGAGGCTGCCGTATGGGTACCTCGCCCAAGAACAGCGTCGTGGACTCCGATCACAGGGTCTGGGGAATCCCGAACCTGTTCGTCGCTGACGGCAGCGTGTGCCCCACCCAGGGCAGCGCGAATCCTGCGCTCACGATTATGGCGCTCTCCTCGCGTCTCGCCGATCGCTTGGGCGGGAAGCGTGTCCAGACGTTCGCCGCCGGCGGTGGAGAGTACGGTACGCGGAGGGCATCGGTATGAGAGGTTCAAGGCGCTTGGGCGAGTAGAGGTCCTAGAGAGGTCAATATCCTAAACCTGGCCCCTAAGTCGCATGTCAATAAGAGGGGTTTAGATTCGGGCTTGAAGGCGCACGGAGGCGGAGTCTCCTTAGTACGCTCCTCTTGGGTTCATCGAAAAGGAATAGCGATCTTTCATGATGGAATGTACACCGCGGGACGGTAGAAAGGGTTCAAAAGCGGTCACGGAATAGAGAAAACCTTCCCTCCGCTCGTTTATCCATTTTCGAGGAGTACGTATGGCTCTAGTAGGCTAGCAAGGAGACGTTCGAAGTTGCTTACCACCGAAGTGATGACTAAGGAGCACGTAAGTGGTCACTACGCGACTACCGAAACGCCCTGGGTAACCGAGTACGTGTGGGGACGGGGAAGAAGAGGTGGAGGGGCGCCTCCTCGATGAGGCTCTTCGCCCCTGGCACGCAGCTTATACGGAGTAGGTCAAGGAGGAGAGAGCCAACCTTGAAGAGCAGGCACACATTGGAGATGGAGGCACTCTCCTGAGGTAGCAGGAGAAGCGGCAGCAAGTAGTAGGCTCGGGCTAGAATCCTTGTCCATTAGCTTTTATGTCTTTCTTCCCTATTGGAACCCGGCCACCTACCAGTAGCCCGTTGACTCTCAAGGCTACGAGGCTTCTTCCATCTCTCGAATGAGCCTCGCTGCACTCGAACCCTTTCCTGCGTGGCGTATGTTTCTTTACCTACGCACGTAGGTAAAGTTCTACTAGAGATCTATATGTAACAGTTGGTCAAGGTCGCTACAGGGTTAGATTGAGGTACAAGAATGAGGCTGATAGGTACCTCTAGCTAGGGTGGCAAAAAGCACGCCCCTAAGCATAGGAGGGGGATACTCTCTCTGGCATGTGCCTATGTATCCTAACGAGGATACAGTAACCGCTACGCTTGGAGATATGAAGTCTAATCCAACTTCCGTCAGAACCAATATTGCGATCCGCTTAACATCACAACATAGTTCGATAGGCCGGAATCAACATCATCCTCCGGCTGCGAGAGACTGGCTCTCTAGGCGGAGAAGAAGAAGGCCAGAGCCGCGATGAGGTAGACTCCGCAGAGCATCACTCCCTCTAGCCAGTTGGATTCGCCGTCCAGGGCTACGAACCCGGTCACTACCACAGTCGCGGCCAGGGCACCGAGTTCCAGCGGGCTGAAGACCAGCTTCAGCGGATGCCCGAGCAAGGGGCCTAAGAACACCAGGATAGGCGTTACCAGGAGCGCGACCTGCAGCGAGGAGCCGAGCGAGATGGCCATCGAGAAGTCCATGTCGTTCTTGTAGGCTATGCTTATGCTCACACTCTGCTCCGCGGCGTTACCGATGAGCGGGACCACTATCACCCCGACGAAGAGCTCAGAGAGCCCCAGCTCCTTGACCATGGGCTCTATGGAGCCCACGAACACCTCCGAGACCACCGCGATAGCGCCGGCAATGCCTAGCATAAGCGCCAACGAAAGCTTTGGACCGAACGGTGGACGTTCGCCCTCGGAGGCTGTCTGGCTTGCTGAGGGCCTCCTGAAGTAGAAGAGGAGGGCGAGCACGTAGAGGACAACGAGGACTATGCCCTCGCTTATGCTCAGGTACTCTGTGGCCCCCGCTCCTTCCTCAGGGCCCGTCGAGGCGAAGATGGTGGGCAAGGAGAGCCCTACGGCGACGATTGCGAGCATCGTCGCGTTGGCCCCCGCGATAGTGGCGGAGAAACGCTGGGTTCCATTCTTCAGGCCGCCCGCCACGATGCTCATACCCAACACCAGAAGCGCGTTCCCGAGGATCGAGCCGATTATGGAGGCCTTGACGACGGTTGTGAGGCCGGCTGAGAGGGCGAAGACAGTGATGATGAGCTCAGCGGTGTTACCGAAGGTTGCGCTGAGGATGCCCCCGAGGCGCGGTCCAGCATGGTGGCCCAGGCTCTCGGTGGCCTGGCTGAGCAGCCAGGCGAGCCCTGCCATGGCAAGAGAAGAGAGGATGAAGACGACAAGGACCGGCGCATGCAATAGCTCCGCGGCGACCCCAGCTACCGACAGGGCGACCGTGAGCCCGTAGGCGACCTTACGGAACATCTGCCTGCTTTCTCGTAGCCCTTGCGTGGACGTGTAAGAACCAAATCGTGCATGCTGCAGGGGATGGAGCACCTTTGATGCGCACCTGGAAGGCTACTCGAGCTTAGTCAGGAAGAAGGCCACCAGGAAACCCAGAGCGGTCACCACCCCCACTACCGCTCCACCCTCCTCGTGCGCCTCTGGCATCATCGTAGAAGCCAGCATCGTAAGGATCGCCCCGGCAGCGAAGGACTGGATCGCGGCGATCACGTTGCCCGAGGCTCCAGCCAAAAATATGTAGCCTAGAAGCGCGCTCAGGGCGGAGACCGCGACGACCGCGCCCCACAGCCCCAGCACATAGCTCGTCGAGTGCCCCGCCTTCTTCATTCCTGCAGCCGCGGATAAGCTTTCGGGGACGTTGGAGAGGAAGACGGCCACAACGAATACCAGGCCGACCGCTCCACCGCCTATGAGACTGATACCTATAGCCGCCGATTCGGGGATCCCATCCATGAGCGCCCCTATGGTGATCGCCGTAGCTGACCCGCCGGCCTGCTGGCCCTGCGAGCGCTTGCGATGTTGGCCCCCGAGGTGATCCACCGCCCAGTTGGCGGCAAAATAGATCAGGGCTCCCGATGCCAATCCGATGGCGGTCGCATCGAATCCTCCCTGTCCGTAAGACTCATCCATCAGATCAAAGGCCACGGAGGAGATGAGCACGCCGGCCCCCACCGCCATGACGACGGAGATTGCCCGCTGGGAGGCGCCAGAATAGAGGCCGAGGAGTGCTCCTACAAGGAGCGATGCCCCAGCGATGAAGCCCCAGAATCCTGCCATCAATGCGCCCATGAAACCGCCCCCCTGTCTTTGGTCATGCGGTAGCAGGCGAAGCGAGCCGAGCAGGGCAATCGCTTCATACCCGCACGTATGGCAGCGTGGCCGGCGATCTGCTCACTCACGACCATATCTCTTATGATGCTCACTCCTTTCTAACCGTCGATCAGCAAGGCTCATTATTGCGGGTCCGACCAATCGCACGTGGTCAAAAAGGTGTAGTTTTGCTGGGCGATACCATTCCTTAACGTTCGCTTTACCGCAGGTCTATAGAGTTTGCATAAGCCCTAACATCTCACCGTAGTCGCGAGTTTAGGATACATGCGTTAGTCGAAGGGCGATTATTTCTCTTGCCTATTGGCTCTGAGGATCCGCCATTGCGGTTCCATCGCCGAAAGTGATGGAGCTTCGATCCGGAAAACGATATAGCAATACAGATATTGAGAGGAGCTAGGATGGTCGAGCTAAAGCGCGTGGGCGATCTAGAAGTGAACCAGAACCTGGCCTATCAGCGCCGCAACTGGGCGGCGCAGAGGGTAGGCTGGATAGTGATGGCGATGTTGGTAATTATC
>CADDZK010000319.1 GCA_902812425.1 Actinomycetota bacterium | reverse complement strand
TAATGACGATATCTCTCATGGATCAGGCGATGACGTCATCTACGGGGGTGACGGTGACGATTTTGTGTTCCCAGATTCGGGCAACGACGTCATCTATGGTGGGGATGGCAACGATAAGCTTGATTCCGGTGATGATGGGGGGGACAAGCTCTATTGCGGTGCTGGCAGGGACAAATACATTGCTGACAAGAACGACTATGTGGACAGCAGTTGCGAGGTCGGTCCCAGACCGCCCAGCCCCCAAACGGGGTTGGGCGGGGCGGACGCCGTCTCGGCAAGCCCATCTGCCAGCCCCGTCCCGGTTCCGCCGAGTGGTGGTCCTGCCGTCCTTCTGCCGGCTGCCGCGCTGCTGCTGTGGTCGGGCATCCTGGCCTACGCGATCCTTAGGCGCAGGTGAACCTCACGACCTTCCGAGAACGCCGTGAATCGGTACTTCAGGATACGACCGTCGATCGTAGGAGAGGCGTCTATCCTGCGCATCTTTAAAGGAACCTGGGCGCCGACGGCATTGTACATGTCCAGGTTCGAGTATCAGCGAGTAGTCAGAGGTGCGGGTGACGCTCTATGAGGCTGCACACGACCTTTCGAGAATCTTCGTATAGGCAACAGGCTTCCACCGACCTGGCACAAGTGATTCCACCGCGTACTCTTGCACCCACTTCTCAGTGTTGGATGTTCCCCGAACAGGCTGCGCCACCAGGACGCGAGCAGCCAGAGGTATCTAGAGATCTGTGGCGCCGGCGTGGGGCGAAGCCCGCGCTCCTATAACACCTTGATGCGTCTTCGAACCTTGGTGGCAGCGAGGCTCGATGCGATCTCGTCGAAGGCGCGGGCCGGGGCGCTGTCCTCCGCGAAGAGGGCGTTACCTGGCTCGCCCGTTGCGTCTGGCAGGATCGGGATCCGGCCCATAACCTGCGAGCCCAGTTCCCCTGCGACCCTGTCGCCTCCGTCGCCGCCGAATATACGCATCTCTTCTCCGCAGCAGGGGCAGATCGCGTGTCCCATGTTCTCGACGACGCCGGCGACCTTGAGGTGCGCCTGCACGGCCATCTTTCCGGCTTTGACGGCGACGCGCGCGGCGTCGGCCTGCGGGGTCGTGACGACGAGCGCCTCGGCCTTGGGGATCATCTGCGCCACGGTCAGGGCGACGTCGCCGGTGCCTGGCGGCATGTCCACGATGATGAAGTCGGGTTCGTCCCAGTACACGTCGCGCATAAGCTGGGTGAGGGCCTTGTTCACTATGGGGGCGCGCCAGATGATTGCCTGTCCCTCGTTTACGAAGTTGCCCATCGAGATGAACTTCAGCCCCTGCGAAGATTCTATCGGGAAGATAACACCCTCGATCACGTTGGGCTTCTCCAGCGAGCCGAGCATGACGGGGATGGAGGAGCCGTGCACGTCGGCGTCGAGTATCTCGACGGAGTGCCCCGCCCTATCGAGGGCCGCGGCGAGGTTGACGGCGACGGTGCTCTTGCCTACCCCACCCTTGCCGCTGACGACGGCGATGATGCGCGTCTTTGACTCGTCCCGGAAGGCCGGCGCGAGCTCCGATGGTCCCCCGTGCAGTGAGGTGAGGAGGTTCTGGCGGTCCTCGTCTGTCATCACGCCGAAGTCGACCTCGACGTCCTCGACGCCGTCGATCATCTTCAGCCTGTCCCTGATATCCGTGGTGATCCTGTGCTTCAGAGGGCAGCCCGCCGTCGTTAGTGAGACGCCGACCCTGACCCGGGCACCATCTATGTCGATACCGCGGATCATGTTCAGCGAGACGAGGTCGCGCCCGATCTCAGGGTCCCTCACGTCCCTCAGGGCCTCGCGGACGCCGGCCTCGGAGAACCCGTCCGCGGGCTCCTCTTCCGTGGGAGTACGGTCAACGAGGTGTTCTGCCGTCTCGTTCCCTACATCGAGTTCCGGTGGTTCCCCTGCGCCGTTTGATGGTTCCTCTCTGGCGGTACGTCTGCGAAACCAGTCAACCACGTTTTGCCAACCTCCTCCGGCGCAACGGGCCGGGAATTCGAACAAGCTCGAAAGTACAGTAGATACTTCGTTTTCGGGCCAATATTAACATACGGTCTGCGCACCTCCGCGTGGTTATCGGCCCCTACAAAAAGAGACCAGGGCGGCTCCCAGGTCTCCATACGCCTCTATCGAAGCGTGGACTCTACCTGACGACCGTAAAGCGCCAGGCCTTGATCGCCGTGTTCCCAGCGGCGTCGTCGGCGACGATCTTGACGGTGTGCCTGGCGTAGGAGAGCCTGGTGCTCGTGTAGCTCAGCTTGTCCTTGACCTGGTCGTAGGAGAAACTCGTCTTCTCCTTCCCATCGACGAAGAGGCGTATATCGGACTTCATTAGCTCCGAGCGGTCGTCCTGCACCGTCGCCGAGATGAGAGGCGTACGGTCACGCGTCTTCGACGCGGGAACGGGCTTCATGCGGGTTATGCTCGGGCCCGTCCTGTCCGGCGCCGCCTGCTGCGTCAGCGCGGTGTAGGCGTTGAGCCTGCCGCCGGTCGCCACCTTGTTCTCCAGGGAGGTCTTCTTCTCCGCGAACTGGAGGATCTGCGCCTTTATCGTGCCGTCGTCCGCCGTGGGATTCTGGCTCTTGATCAGGGCCGCAACGCCCGTGACGTGCGGCGTGGCCATCGAGGTGCCGCTGTAATAGCCGTAGGTGTTCCCCGGCAGCGTGCTCAGGATGCTGACGCCAGGGGCGGCGAGATCGACGCTGTTGACACCGTAGTTCGAGAAGGAGGCGAGCCTGTCGTGGTCGTCCGTCGCCGCGACTGAGATGATGTTGGAGTTCGGATAGCTGGCCGGATAGTTCGGCGTAATGTCGTTGTTGTCGCCTACCCCGTCAGATCCACCGTTGCCCGCTGCGGCGATGAAGAGATGTCCCGCCGCGTCGGCACGGGCGATGGCGTCCTGCAGAGCCTGCGACTTCCCGCCGCCGCCCCAGGAGTTGTTAGAGATCTTCACCCCGTTGTTCACGGCGTAGTCGAGCGCCTCGACCGCGTCTGAGGTGTAGCCGCCGTTGGGGCCGAGAAACTTGAGGGGCATGATCCTGGCGTGCCAGTTCACGCCGGCAACACCGATACCGTTGTTGCCGACCGCGGCTATGGTGCCTGCGACGTGGGTGCCGTGCTCGTCGCCCTTGCCCGTGATCGGATCTGGATCATAGACGGAGGGATCGTCGTTGGCGAAGTCGTAGCCGTGGACGTCGTCCACGTAGCCGTTGTTGTCATCATCGACGCCCTTGACGCCGTTGGCCTCGAGAGTATTGGTATAGATATTGTCTCTCAAGTCGGGGTGGCTTATGTCCATGCCCTCGTCGATGACGGCGACGACCGTCGATGGGCTACCCGTATTGGTATTCCACTCCTCGGGGGCGTCTATGTCTGCGTCTATGGTGCCGCCGGTCTGCCCCGTATTGTTCAGGTCCCACATCTTCGAGAAATAGGTGTCGTTCGGGGCCGCCGTCGGATACAGCTTGTAGTTGGGCTCGGCGTAGGCGACATCGGGGGAGTTCTCGTAAGCCTGTATACCCTCTGAGACCGTAAGGTCGGACGGCAGGTCCACGACGTTCACCTTACTCTGGGGCAGGTTCTCCTCGGTGCTTCCGTCGGTCTGCTGGTTCAGCTGGGTGAGGTCCGACTGCGAAGCGGAGCGGTCGAGCGTGACGATGATCTCACCAGGGGCGAACTGTCGCTGCGTCCCCTCCTGGTAGGAAGCGTCTGCGGAACCGGCCTGGTCCTGCGTCTTCGCCACCTGCGTCGTGCTCTCGATGAAAATGAACAACAACACGAGAGCCGCCAGGGTGCCAGCCAGAAGGCTGATCCTCTGCGCGAACGACATGATGCGGTGAACCTCCTTTCGGCAACCCGGCTAGCTCTCTGGAGGGAGCCCCGTGGCTTTGCGTCCCCGCCTCGCGACGGGTTAGCCTTTATCGTGGATAGTTCAAATTATACCCAGAATTTATATTCGGAAAACCGTAGGAGATCGGTCACCCAGTTCACATTCTCGGAGTCATCTTCGCCCCTCAGGCGGGACGATATTCCCCGAAGACCCCGCGCAGCGTGTCCGAGATCTCACCGAGCGTCGCGAGCTCTGACAGGGCCTCCTTCATCGGGTAGAGCAAGTTCTCCGAGCCCTCTGCGGTTCTCTTCAGTTCGGCGAGCGCCTTCTCGACCGCCGCAGTATCCCTGCTCTCTTTGAGGTGCGCGAGGCGTTCTCTCTGCTGCTCGCGGATGGTCTCATCGACGGTGTGGAGCTCCATGTCAGGGTCTTCCGTCGAGCCCGAGGTGTAGCGGTTGACGCCGACGATTATGCGTTCTTCCTTCTCGACCTCGCGCTGGTAGCGGTAGGCGGCGTCTTCGATCTCGCGCTGCATGTAGCGCTCTTCGACGGCCTTTACCGAGCCTCCCATCTCGTCGATGCGCCGTATATAGGCCCACGCTTCATCCTCAACCGCATCGGTTAGCGATTCGACGTAATACGAGCCCGCGAGCGGGTCCGCCGTTCCGGTGAGGCCGCCCTCGCTCGCCAGGATCTGCTGGGTACGAAGCGCGACGCGCGCGCTCCGCTCGGTCGGGAGGGCGAGGGCCTCGTCGAAGGCGTTCGTGTGCAGGCTCTGGGTGCCGCCGAGCACGGCCGAGAGCGCCTGCACGGTGGTGCGTACGACGTTGTTCTCGGCCTGCTGGGCCGTCAGGGAGGAGCCCGCGGTCTGCGTGTGGAAGCGGAGCT
>CADDZK010000318.1 GCA_902812425.1 Actinomycetota bacterium | reverse complement strand
TGCTCGCCGAGGCGGGGGTGGAGCTCGTGGATCTCGGCCTCGAAGGAGACACATCCGAAAAGATCCGTATCCGTACCGACGAACGCCCCCTGCTGCGCCTTGACCGCAATCCCGAGCCAGGAGTCGTCGGACCGGCCACGGACGAAGCTCGCGCCGCCCTCGATACCGCCGCCGCCGTGCTCGTCTCGGACTACGGAGGCGGCGTGGTCGGCGAGAGGAACCTGCGTACGGCTCTCGCCGGGCTGACCTCACGCATCCCGGTCGTCTGGGACCCTCATCCGAAAGGAGTGGAGCCCGTGCCCGGTGTACGACTGGCGACGCCGAACAAGACGGAGGCCACAGGGCTGGTCGCCGAGATAGCAGGCGAAGGCCCCGCAGCGGTTGTGGGCCGTGCGCGCCTCCTCGCTGAACGCTGGCGGGCTGAGGGCGTCGTTGTGACGCTTGGATCCGAGGGCGCCCTGCTTGTCTGCGGCGGCTCCGAACCCTTTCTGGCACGCGCACCCGCTGTGGACGGGGCCGATCCTTGCGGCGCCGGGGACCGCTTCGCCTCCAGGGCCGCAGAACTTCTGGCCGAGGGGGCACCCCCTCATGAGGCGGTGGCAGGAGCGGTCGAGTGTGCATCCCGCTTCGTCGCAGCCGGGGGCGCAGCAGGGTTAGCCTTTGCCGCTTCCTGCGAACCGCATCCAGAAGAGATGGTCTACCCCGAGGACGCGCAGCGCGTCGTCGCGCGCGTACGCGCAGGAGGCGGCACCGTGGTCGCGACCGGGGGATGCTTCGACCTGCTCCACGCCGGACACGTCAGGACGTTGCGGGCGGCTAGGTCTCTGGGTGATTGCCTCATCGTCTGCCTCAACTCCGACGACTCCGTCCGTCGCAGAAAGGGCTCGGAGAGGCCGCTCGTGCCCGAGGAGGACAGGGCCGCCGTGCTGCAGGCCCTCGGGTGCGTGGACGCCGTCGTGCTCTTCGACGAGGATACCCCCGAGGTCGTACTGGAGAGCCTGCGCCCCGATGTTTTCGTCAAGGGCGGAGACTACTCGATCTCGGAGCTGCCCGAAGCCGCTCTGCTCGAAGGCTGGGGAGGGCGTGCCGTCATCCTCCCTTACGTCGAAGGACACTCCACGACCCGACTTATCAGGGAGGCGGCGAGCCGCAATGCCCGCTAGAGATGATAATCTGCCGCAGCTCGTCGTCCTTCGCGCCCTGGGTCTGGGGGACTTTCTGACGTCGGTGCCGGCGCTGCGGGCGCTCGCCGACGCCTACCCCGACCACCACCTTATCCTGGCCGCGCCGCGGGCACTCGCGGCGCTAGCCGGGCTCACAGGTGCTGTGGACAGAGTCGTGGATTCCGCACCCCTGGCTCCGCTGGACAGCTCGTTGTACGGGGCAGATGTCGCGGTGAACCTGCACGGAAAGGGACCTGAGAGCCATCGCGTGCTGCTCTCCGCCTGTCCCAGTCGATTCATCTCGTTCGCCAACCCGGAGGTGCCCGAGAGCGCGGACGGTCCGTCGTGGAGGGCGAGAGAGCACGAGGCCCGGCGCTGGTGCCGCCTGCTTGAGGCTTATGGCATCCCTGTGGAGCAGGATCGCCTGGAGATACACCTTCCCCCACGGAGGCTCGCCTCCGTGCCTGAAGAAGCCATCGGCGCGACGCTCATCCATCCGGGGGCGGCCAGCGCGGCCCGCCGCTGGCCGGCGAGGCGCTGGGCCGAGGTCGCCCACTCCGAGCGAGAGAAAGGCCGGGCCGTCATCTTCACGGGCGGGCCGGAGGAATCAGAACTCGCACGAAACATAGCACGCGCGGCCAGGCTCCCCGAGCAGGCCGTGCATGCCGGACGCACGGACCTTCTGGAGCTGGCGGCACTTGTGGCGGTGGCCGGACGCGTCGTCTGCGGAGACACGGGGATCGCGCATCTGGCGACGGCCCTGCGCACGCCGTCGGTGGTGCTCTTCGGTCCCACCTCCCCCGCACGATGGGGTCCGCCGCCAGATCGTCCCTGGCATCGGGCGCTCTGGGCCGGAGGTGAGGGAGATCCCCACGCGGACACGCCGGACACGGGTCTACTCGAGATCGAGGTCGAAGAGGTCCTCGAGGGACTCGACACGCTCCCTGCCGCCCCGCCGGGTGATACGAGATTAGCTTGCTAGAGCCGTCAGCCGGTCTGCGCCTGGACGTTCCTCTTGCGCTCTAGCGTGCGCAGGTCATTCTCCACGCGGCGGGGCAATGCCCGTCGGCTCCGTAGCGCCAGGGGCGCGGCGAGAAGCGCCTCGATCAGGGCGGCCCGCGCGTCAGCGTCGCGCAGGGCGAGGCGCGCCACGGTGGCCGTGCGGCGGGCTGCGGTAGAGAGGGGGCGCCTGAACCAGGCGAACCACAGGTCGTTGCGGATGGTGTTCCGGCGGCGAGATCTCCTGTCCCGAACGGTCGAGGGATGGTGATGGGCCACAACGTCTCTGACGTAAGCCAGTCCCCAGCCCTTCGCGGCGAGATCCGCCGCCAGAAAGGCCTCCTCACCGCCGAGCAGCAGTCGGGGATCAAAGCCGCCCGCCTCCAGATACGCCCAACGGCGCACGATGGCGGCGCAGGCCAGGAAACCGAGTACGGGGGGACCCGGCAGGTCAGGTCGGTCCGCCAAAGGGCCGTGCTCCATCTCGGCGTTGATCGGGTCCTCCTTCTCCTGCGGTCCGACCAGTACACGCCCTGCTATCAGGGCGAGGCCGGGGTGCGAGTCGAAGAGGTCGGCTGCCCGAGAGAGGGCGTCCCGAGCCCACCAGGAGTCGTCGTCGGCGAAAGCCACGTACGGCGTGTCCACCCTCTCCACGCCGACGTTGCGCCCCGCGGCGCCGACGTTCTCCGTGAGCGAGACGACCTCCACTTCGGGGAAACGCTCTCGCACGGCCCCTGGCGTGCCGTCCGTGGAGGCGTTGTCGACGACAACGATCCCCGGCCTCTCAGGCAGGGCGCTCAGGTGGCCGAGGGTGACCAGCAGCTCCCCGAGCCGGTTGCGGGTGATGACGACGACCGCTACTCGCCCGTCCCTTCCCCTCACGAGCGCTCTGGCGCCTCCTGTACGCCGGGCCGGTGCGTTCGTCTCTGTTCAAAGACCCGGCCAGGCCGCCCGAAGCGCCTCACCGCCTGGCCGTGGAGGCCGCACTCTCCGCGCTTGTCGGGTGGCCGTTTGGGGTGTCTGCGCACGTCTACGGGGTCGATGTCCACTCCGCACTCGTTTGCCGGATCGTTGCCATGTTACCCGGTGCGGGTGAGGTCAAACCGTTCTCCCGCCCGCTCCTGGCCCGGACCGAATCTGGGGGGAGCATAGCCGTGGCCTCTGCGAGCCCCGACTGTAGATGTTCCAGGCCGGGTCTGCTGCCCAACCTGATCGTCATCGGCGCGATGAAGTGCGGGACCACGGCGCTGCACCGCTATCTAGGGTTGCATCCCGATATCGCCATGTCGGAGCCCAAGGAACTGAACTTTTTCTTCGGGCCCGAGCGCCTCGACGCTCGGTCCGGTGCATCGTCGGCAGGGAACTGGCACAGGGGCGTGGAGTGGTACGCAAGGCAGTTCAGGCCGGCGCCGGTGCGGGGTGAGGCTTCGCCGGGGTATACGTCACCCTCTTACCCCGAAGCGGCGGAGCGCATGGCGCGGGTCGTGCCCGATGCGCGGCTCGTCTATGCTGTCAGAGATCCCGTAGAGCGCGCGGTCTCGCAGTACCTCCACCACCGTGCCGACGGTGCGGAGCGGCGTCCGATCGAGGAGGCACTGCTGGATTCGGCGAGCCAGTACCTCGCGAGGAGCCGCTATTACGCGCGGCTCGAACCGTATCTGGCAAAGTTCCCGCGAGGGCAGATCTTTATCTGCGCGCAGGAGGACCTCTCTTTAGAGCGGCGGACGACCGTACGTGAGCTCTACCGCTTCGCCGGCGTCGATGACTCGTTCTGGTCCCCCTCCCACGAACTTCGCTGGAACGTCGCCCGTAGTGCGCCGGTATCTCTTGAGAGAGCGCTGCGCCGTCGCCTCGCCGTACGACTCTCGGACGACGCCGCCCGCCTGCAGGAACTGGCCGGACGAGAATTCACGGGCTGGCGACTGTGAGGGCAGACGTTGAGGAGGCGATCATTCACAGGTCTCGGGCACAGGCACCAAAGTGCGACCATTAATATGAAAGGAGATCTATGGCGGAACAGGTGATCAACCTCGACTTGAATGACAAGGTAGCGCTCGTGACGGGCGCGGCGAGCGGCCTGGGGGCGGCGACCGCGCGTATTCTCTCCGGGCACGGGGCGCGTGTGGTCTGTGGTGACATAGACGAGGACGGGGCGAAACAGGTCGCAGACGAGATCGAAGGCCGCGCTCTCTACCTTGATGTGGCCGAGCCGACCTCCGCAGAGGCGACGGTGAAGGAGGTCCTCGACTCCGAAGGCCGCATCGACATCCTCGTCAACAACGCCGGGGTGGACTTTATCCGCTCGGCGACGGAGATGAGCCTGGCCGAGTGGGATAAGGTCCAGCACGTCAACCTCCGCGCGCCCTGGCTCCTCTCGCACACAGTCTTCCCGCACATGAAGGAGCGAGGCTCCGGCCAGATCGTCAACGTGGCCTCTACGGCCTCCAAGAAGGGCTGGGAGAACGCGAGCGCCTACGCCGCCTCCAAACACGGCGTCATGGGCCTCACGCAGGCACTCCACGCCGAGGGCAAGGAGCACGGTATCAGGGTGATGGCCGTCGTGGCCGGCGGGATGAGGACCAACTTCTTCAGGACCCTCAACCCTCCCC
>CADDZK010000317.1 GCA_902812425.1 Actinomycetota bacterium | reverse complement strand
CTTTACGGGGCCGAGCTCCGAGAGCCCGGCCCCGTCGGTCTCGCCCGTAAGCCTCCTGGCGGACTCGTCCACGGTCTCCGCTCTAGAGCTCGTAATGGACGAAACGCCGGATCACGACGTTCTCGCCGACCTTCTGGATGGTCTCCTGCAGGAGTTCCTCCACCGTCTTGTCCGTATCCTTGACGTAGGGCTGCGTGAGCAGGGCCTGCTCGGAGACCCACTTCTTCATCCTGCCCTCGACGATCTTCTCCGCGATGTTCTGGGGCTTACCCATCTCGGCGACCTGCTTCTCGACCACCTGGCGCTCTTCCTCGAGCACCCCGGCCGGGATGTCCTCCGGTGAGACGACGAGCGGTCGCATGGAGGCCACGTGCAGGGCCACGTTGCGGGCGAACTCCTTGAACTCGGGCGTGCGCGCCACGAAGTCCGTCTCGCAGTTGACCTCGACGAGCACGCCTACCCGCCCGTTGAAGTGCACGTAAGCTTCGATGAGCCCCTCGGTCGCAGCACGCCCGCTCTTCTTCGCGGCAACGGCCTGGCCCCTCTCCCTCAGGACCTTGCGCGCGCCCTCAACATCCCCGTCGGACTCCTCGAGCGCCCGCTTCACGTCCATCATCCCTGCGGCAGTCTCCTCCCGGAGCTGCTTGATCTTCTCTATCGTACTAGCCAAAGTTCTTATCTCTCCTCAGTGTTTTGGTTCTCCTCATCACCCTGCGCCTCCTCTTCGACACGCTCGGGCTCTTCTACCTCAGGCTCCGCCTCGGGCTCTGCGGCAGCCTCCGGTTCGACGGCTTCTGGATCGGCTTCCGCCTCGACCTCTGTAGACGACTCCGCCTCGACCTCGGAGTCGTCTTCGACTTCGGACTCGACCTCGGTCTCTGCCTCGGGCACGGCTTCCGGATGGGTAACCGCCTCGGCTTCTTCCTCCGCCGACTCGGTCTCGGCTTCGGACTTCGGATCGGCTACGGCTTCTGGCTTGAAGGCGGTCTCTGCCTCGGCGTCAGCCGGAGCCTCGGGCTCGACGGAGGTGTCTTCCTCCGCTGGAGCCTCGGGCTCGGCTGTGGCCTCTGGCTCGACTTCGGCCTCCACTGCAGCGTCGTCATCCGGTGGCACCTCCGTGGCGCCGTTCGTCTCCGGGGTCTGCTGGATCTCCGCGTTCACCTGTGCGTCTTCTATAACCGGCGGTACTGGGCGCTCTTCGGGCTGCGCCTCCTCGCCCCTGCCCTCGATGATCGCGTCGGCGACGAGCCTTGCGATCAGGCTGATCGAACGTATCGCATCGTCGTTGCCGGGGATGACGTAGTCGATAACCTCGGGGTCGCAGTTTGTGTCCGTGAGTGCGAGAACGGGGATCTTGAGCCTGTTCGCCTCTTTGACGAGAAGCTCCTCGCGCTTGGGGTCTATGACGAAGACCGCGCCGGGGAGACGCTCCATCTCGGTTATGCCCGCGAAGTTGCGCCTGAGCTTCTGGTACTCCCTGTTGAGGGCGAACCAGTCCTTGCCCGTCCTCTCCTCCTCGGGGGTCTCGTCGACCCTGACGGCGAGGTCCTTGAAGTACTGGATGCGCGGCAGGATAGTCTGGAAGTTGGTCAGCATGCCGCCTATGTAGCGCTCGGCGACGAAGGGCTGGCCGCTCCTTATCGCCTGCTCGGCGAGTGGGATCTGGGCCTGCTTCTTGGTCCCGACGAAGAGGACCTCGCGGTTCGCTTCCGCGACGCCGCGGACGAAGTCGAGGGCCCTGTCGAGCAGCGTGAGCGTTTGGTCCAGGTCGATGATGTGGACACCGGCACGCTGGGCGAAGATGTAGCGCTTCATCTTCGGGTTCCAGCGCTTGGCCTGGTGCCCGAAGTGGACACCTGCCTCAAGCAGCTCTCTAATTCCTACGCGCTCGGTTGTGCTCTGCAAGATCTCTACCTCTCTTTTCAGGTGGTTGGTATCCTCCGCCCGCGCCTCGCAATCCGCCTCTCTTTCTCCTGACGGACCACCACCCGGACCCGGAGGGCCCTACGGCGGGCGTGCGTAGTTGCGGACAAGGGCCAACCGCAGCCTCTCGTCCGGCCTCGCAGATGTTAGCACAAGGGGGTAGATGCTTCTAGCGGGCGGTCTACCAGGCTCCTTCGGAGAGCCGATTCTCCTCAGAGAGGCTGTTCCTGAGCCGCCGGAGCGCCCTGTGGAGTATCTGGGAGATCCGTCCCTCGGTGAGGTCGAGGGCCCTCCCGATCTCCCTGAGCGTGAGGCCTTCGTAATAGTAGAAGGTGGTAACCACCCGCTCCTGTTCGCCCAGATTCTCTATGGCCTGCACCAGCCGCGCGCGAACCTCGGCGAACTCCGCCGCCGACGCTGGATCCGTTGCCGAGTGGTCCCCGATGAGGTCGTGCAGCCCGCCGCCTCCCTGGCACTCCAGGCGGGCTTCGAGCGACCTCACCTGCGCCCGCGCGTACTGGTCTAGGAACGTCCGATGCTCCGTGATGCTGATACCAAGAGACCGGACCAGCTCCGACTCCGTCGGTGCGCGGCCAAGCTTCTGCACCAGCTCGTCCCTGGCACGCTCGGTCTGGTGCGCCCTCAGCCGCACGCGGCGGGAGAGCGGGTCCACCTTCCTCAGCTCGTCGAGTATCGACCACCGGATCTTGGAGATCGCGTAAGACTCGAACTTGGTGCGACGGCCCGGATCGTAGGTCTCGACGGCGCCCAAGAGCCCGTAGAGACCAGAAGAGATGATGTCCTCCTGGTCCAAAGGACCCGCCGTGCGCCCGGAGATTCTGCCGGCGACGTACTTGACGAGCGGGGAGTAGTTGACTACCAGACGATCCCGCAGCCCCCTGGACTCGCGCTCAGCCGACCGGCGCTCAGCGCAGGACATATCACCTCCGGCCAACCGCTTCCGAACTTCGACGTAGCGGGACCAGAGCGCACCTAGCGTACGCCGCGTCACGGTAGCACCCTCCTCACGTAAGCACCGACGCGATCGCGGCTCACGAACCCCTTGAGCTCGAGGAGGGCTAGTGCGGGGAGCACCTCGGGCATCTCCACCCCACTGCGCCTGGCTACCGCATCAGCGCCCGTGGGATCGAAGCCCACCCCCGCGAGCACAGCGGCCTCCGTCTCAGGGAGACCGGCAAATGAGATACCGTCGGAGGCTTCCCCCTTCGTCGGAACCCCTCTCTCTTGAGCCACCGCATCTACGAACTCCTCTATGTCCCAGAGCACGCCCGCCCCATCGGCGAGCAACGCGTTCGAGCCCCTGCACTCAGGGACGCCCGGAGGTCCTGGCACGGCCCAGACGTCACGCCCGGCGTCGAGGGCGTGACGGGCGGTTATGAGGGCACCGCTATGCTCCGGTGCCTCGACGACCACCACTGTATTCGCTAGCCCCGCGATGATCCTGTTCCTGGCAGGAAAACGCCACGCGAGCGGCGCCTCACCGAGGAAGTACTCTGAGACGAGGCCGCCGTTTCGCCTGACCGACTGGAAGAGGCCCCTGTTGCGCTTGGGATAGACGACGGCGACTGCAAATCCTAGGTACTGCGTCGCTTTGTAAATAGGATTCTGTGTACTCCGCTCGTAAAGGTGGAGTCTGCGAATTTCGCCTCGAGATAAGTTTAGGATGATCTGAAGAGGATGCGCTGCCGTACACCTCTTGTCAAGCATTTGCATCAAGGAATAGAAAAGGAGAAAGATGTTGTCGAAGAAACTAGGACTAGCGTTGCTGCTCGCGGTGGCACTCTCGCTGAGCCTCGCCTCGGTGGCCTTCGCCAATGGCGCCCACAAGAAGGTTTTCATGGCCGACCTCAACCCGCTCAACCATTCGGGGGCCTACGGCCACGCCCTCCTCCTCAAAGACGACGGGCAACTCGCCACCAAGATCAACTCTCACGGCCTTGCCCCTAACCTGCCCCATGCTCAGCACATCCACGGCATGGCCCAAGCCATAAGCGAGTGTCCTACCCTTGCTGCCGACACCAACGGCGACGGGCTGATCAACACAGCGGAAGGCCTTCCCTCCTACGGACCTATCCAGGTGTCTTTGACCACTAGGGGAGACACCAGTCCGAATAGCGCTCTGGCTGTAGACCGCTTCCCTGTGGCTAATTCCGACGGGTTGGTCAACTACAAGCGCACCTTCGGGGTGAGTGCGAAGGTAGCGAGGAACCTCGGCGACTTCGCCATAGTTCAGCATGGCGTAGACCTCAACGGTAACGGTGTCTATGACTTCAGCGCGGGTCCGAGCGAGCTCGATCCTTCTCTGCCCCAAGAGGCCACCATCCCCGCCAACTGCGGCGTCATCGACCGGGTCGGTTAGCACTAAGGAAGCTGCTTAAGTAATAAGGTAGGAAAGTAGTAGCGGGGTCTCACGAGACCCCGCTACCTGTGTTGAACGCTCTACGCTCTATTTGCCAGACTGCCTGAAAGGGTTTCTTCTAAGAGCTCTCTGACTCGCAGATAACGGCGTGAGCTCCGCCGATCGTGCATCAGGTGGAGAGAAGGTATGGGAAGCGACTCACGGATGATCAGGACGCGCAGGACTCCCTGGGTAGGAGGGTTGTGGATAGGGTTAATCTTCGCGATGGTGCTGATGCTCAGTGCCTGCGCAGGAGGGGCCAGCAAGGAGGCAGCCAAGGCCCACATGACTAAGGCTCACACGGCCAAGGCTCACACAAGTGAGGCTAAGTCAGCCAAGACCCGCCCGTTGCCAGACCTCGGTATCCCTCCCTCCCCGACAAACCTTTCCCCCGGCAGGTACGCAACCAACGAGTTCGAGCCTCCCCTCTCATTCAG
>CADDZK010000316.1 GCA_902812425.1 Actinomycetota bacterium | reverse complement strand
AAGGTCGAAGTACTCGCGAGTCAGAGCGCGTCCTTTCCACGGAGCGAAGCTGGACAAAGCCCGCCGGCGGGGAGGATGGGAGAACGCCGGCGGGCATCAAAATGCCCCGCTCGTCAGCGGGGCCAAGCACTGTATCGGGGCCGTCGCCCCCCGATTGGGATAGTGGCTAAGCGGGGCGACTGAGGAAATTGCCAGGGCGCCCTGTCGTGTCCATTAGCGCCGCCCCTCACAATAGGGTCTTAAATGGGCACGGTCCGAGACCGTACGATTAAGAGCCTAATCTCATGTCGTCACTTTTGTCAAGGATGTCGTCAAACACGGCATCCTCCGGGATCGGGACTAGGTAATGGGACTCGCCGACCTCGATGCACAGCCGCCGGATGTGTCGGTAGATGCGACGGACTGTGCCATAGCCCCCGAGGTTCGTGGTCGAGATCGCGGACCTCGGTGCCCCCGCTGGCCACGTGGTCATAAAGGTAACAGCCACGCGCTCGCCTTCCTTCGGCACTCTGTAAGGGCCGGTCCGCTCCCAGTTGATGCTCGCGGTAAATCTCATGAGGCCTCGTCCCTGATGTAGCCGCTCTCGTACTTCTCCACGGCCCGCTGCACCGTACGTTTGTCCACGCCGCACCGGTCCGCTGTGGACTGCAGAGCCTTGTTGCGGTAGCGGCTCTTCCCCTCCTGCTGGAGCCTCTCGCACTCCTCGACGAAGATCAGGTAGCGCTCCCGGTCGTTGTCCTGTGCGTCTTTCGTCCTCGGCGCCGGCGCGGGCCCGGAGAGGTCCGGGAAGTCAGCCCAGAAGGCTCTATTCGTGGTGCCGTCCTCGATGAGGCGGTTCACTATGAGGTCTATCCCCGTCTCGATGGCACGCAGCCTGGCCGCGCTCTCTGAGGACGGCCCGAAGGCGAGCGCCTTTCTCCTGAGCTCTGCGAGGTCGGAGTCGCCTGAGCCGTACGAGGCGAAGAGATCCCGGATCTCCGAGAAGGCGATCACCTCGAGCGGCGTACCGACGGCCAGGCGGTAGAGCTCGCGGCCAAGCGCCCGACGAGAGTCCTCGACCTTGCGCTGCCTCCCCTCCCTTGGCTCCCACCTGGCCATCACCGCGGCGTTCAGGGGCATGTGCCCGCCGGCCTTCTTCTTCTCGGACTTCTGGGGACCAGCGTCTTCGACGTGGGTCTCTGAGCCGTGGTAGGGGCGCCACATATCTTTGAGGTGTTGCTCGACCTTCTCCCACAGGTGTTCCTTGAGACGCTGGCGCTTGGCGATTTCGGCCGAGGCCTTCTTACGCCTGCGCTCTTCTTCACTTTGGGGCTTGTACGGCCTATCCCTCGGGTCCGTCTGCTCTGGCACTCACCCTCCCATGAACGAAGCGAAGTATACATCATTACGAGTAGCAAGCATATGCTATGCAACCAGGCGCGGGTCGAATCCGCCGAGGACCTCGCGCACGCTCTCCATGTCCGAAGGCCTCCACACGTAGACCTCGACGCCTGCGTTCTTCTTCAGGGCGTCGAGCCAGCGGCGCTGTTCGGGGCTCGGGTATGCGCCCTCCTTCTTGAGCTCCGCGAAGATGGTGCGGCCGCTCTCGGGGTGGACCATGACCAGGTCGGGGAAGCCAGGGACGGAGCGCCTTGAGGAGTAGGTGTGGTAGACGAGGGGGAAACGCCGGCGGCGGGTGATCTTCTTGCTCGTGGGGTCGATCGGGGGTAAGACGAAGCCGTTCTCTACGGCGCACTGAATGACGTGAGCCTGGAAGACCGCCTCGCTCATCTGGCGGTAATAAGCATCTACTTGCTTTCGCCTCGCCACGCTCAAGTATACTCGACGGCAACAACCGGGAGGCAAAAGCTAAGGGAGGATCAGTTGATCGACAGGAAGTTGCAATCGTTTGCAGCCTGGGCTGAGGATACATCCAGCGAAGCCGACCAGCCCGTTACCATCACAGTGAACGGACTCGTCATCACGGGGGTCGTAATCAGCGGGGACGAATTCACAAGGTGCGTGGCGGACTACATCGACCGTTTTTCAGAGCACCCAGACACCGAGGAAATGACATTGGCGCTAAGAGAGATCTTCGGCGCGTTAGGTGACGACGAGCACCCATCGCGTTACATACATCTGAGAGAGGCCAAGATATTAGCCCGATCCGTTGGCGGCCCAGTGCGAGTGCCCTGCTGGAGAGCAGCGCTTGAAGCCGTCGACGGGTTTACCCTGGGTGGACTCGCCATCTAACTAGAAAGGTAGTTCGGTGGCCACATCTGGAGGTCTCTCTCGTCAGAGGCCTCAGAAGAGAGATTCTTCTGGGCTCGGCGCCTCCGGTTTTGCAGGAACCTTAGTTCTAGCAGCAGGGTCCATTTCCGCAAACTCGAATAGAGTGGGAGACGCACCCAGGTTTGGGTAGAACACCCCGAGAACGAGAAACGAATCCGGGTGCCGCGCCATATTGCCCATGAAGAAGTATGTCTCCTTGTCGGCGCCACACAGGTCATCGACGTACTTTTGCCGTACCTTCTCGACGGCCGTTTGTTCACCGTGAACAACTACCATCTTGCGATGCAGCTCGTATGCCTCCCAGTCGATGATGGAGCACTTGTGGCCCCGACACGAGGGATCTAGACACCGGAAGTGATACCTGAACTTGAAGGGAAGTGCCTCTACCTTCTGCTTGTTGTCATTGAAGAGTTCAAGAGACGCCGCGTCATGTTCGGCAGTCCAGTCTGCAGCCTGATGCTTTTCGTCGTCGGCCTCGACAACATCGAACCCGGTAACTTCACGTACTCGGATCATCCCCAGCGACTTCCCGCTCACCTTCCGAAGGCGCTGCAGCTCGCACAGCGAACTCACTGGAGCAGCGGCGAGAAGACGCTTACGCTCCGACCAGCCGTGTGCCGTGCCGATAGGTTCTCCCACGATCCGGATCGAGTCTTCATCTATGCGGTAGCTTTCCGGACGCGTGTCACGTTCGGCTTTGGCCGCGTCGGCCTCGAAGATCTGGTACTTCTTGAAGCGTTTATGCAATGCAAGGTGTGGAAACCTCACCGGGTACAGCCGTACCCAACGCCCCTCTGGAATCGTTACTGCTGCCACACAAACTGTTGTTCCGTACTTCTTGCTCGGCTCGGGATAAGCCTTCACGACCGGTAATACTGTGAGTTTTTCCATGACAGGCACGGCCTAACTATGCCACACCTCGCACGATCTTCAAGGAAGGGTTAAAGGGCTACAGGTGGTGTACCGCGAGGTTGCCGCCGGCCTCCTCGAGCAGCGCCCCCCCGAGCAAACTCCTATGGCACCGCGTGTGGTCGCGCTCGAAGCACATGAGGGCCGTGCGCCGGCCGGTGCCTATGACTTCTCGCAGCTCCTGGAGAGACCCGCCATTGCCCTGCAGGTGGTCGGCGTACTCTCGCGAGAAGACCTCGAAGTCCCCGCTCTCCTTTAGCTTCCGACGGGAGTCGCGCGGCGACCCTAAAGCCCTCAGGTGGAGGTACTCGATACCGGCCTGTTGAACCAGCTGGGAGAGGGCGCTCTTGGAGAAGCCCCTTTTTCGGCTAACGGGCATCTCGCGCACGTCCACGAGGATCTGCACGCCGCGCTCCAAGAGGTCGTCTACGAAGCCGTCGGCGGCCTTCCCCTCGTAACCGATGGTGAAGACCCCTGCGTCTGCAGTCTGTTCCAACTCGCCCTCCCTTCCGCTGAAGACCGTTGCGTCATCGTAGCAGATTGCTACCGCTCGCTACGCCTCGCTGTGATACTTACCCCTAATCACCCACGCTATCACGCCCTTCATTCCGCTTTCCTCTCTTTAGTACTGCTCAGGTGCCAGCCTTCGCAGACGCTACACCTATAGAACCTCACCGGACACATAGGACCGGGGCTGCGCCTCCTCTTCGCCTTTCTCAAGACTGCCCTCGCCTCGCAGTAGCTGTCGTAGCGCCTTTTGCCCGTGGGGCAGGTTCGCGCCCCCAGAGCAATGGTCATCTGCTCTCCTTTCCCTCAGTTCTGTCCGGCCTTGATCCTTGCTGCGACGTTAGCGGCGTTCCCCTGCAGCGCGAGAGCGGCCGCAACCTGCCCGTAGGCGAACGCTGCCTTACGCCACTCGCCAGCCTCGATGTGCTCCTCGATCGTATCCAGGGCGTCGCGCGCCTTACCCAGCACGTCCTTGGCCCGCGCCTTGGTGAGCTCCTCGCTGCCCGCTGCGCCCCACTCTCCAGCTCCGCTTCCTTCGCTCACGACAGCCTCAACCTCCTCATTCCGCTCGCTCCAGACCTCCGAAGGTGGTCCGCCCGCCGCACAGAACGTGCAAAGACCTTCGTCGGCCCACCCGCATACCTGGCCCGTGGGCTGGTCGTAGCACGCACGCTCGTCGGTGCAGCCGCATACTGCGCAGATCATTCGTCCTCCCTGCTGGCGTACTTCCTACAGATCCAGCAGCCGCCCGGGACGTCGTGCTTGCAGCGGTCAGCGATCTCCAGCCCTGGTGCCATGGCGGCACTGTCATCGCCCTCTGAACCGGTGACAGCACCGGTGACAGTTCGATCCCGCTTACCTATGACGGATTCCCCTGGTTTGTCACCGGTGTCATCACTGTCACCGCTAACGGGGCTTACACCGTAGTCCTCTTCTGCGGTGACACCGGTGACAGTAGTGACAGTTGGGGGGTTTTCCGTATTCCTATCAGGGTTAGTGCTGTCATCGATACTGTCACTGGCAACATCCACCGGTGACAGCGGCACGTCGCCGGCGAGGCGCCACCTGCCGTGGCCTGCGCTCTCCACTCTC
>CADDZK010000315.1 GCA_902812425.1 Actinomycetota bacterium | reverse complement strand
GTGCGGGCCGCGGGGCGGACCCGGTCTCCTGCGGCTCGACGGGCTCGGACGGGCTCTCAGGGAGGAGAGGCTGGAGGTGCCCGTCCTGACGGACGGGCTCGCGCCTGATGACGCGCCGGGTCTCTGGATCTCGCTCTTTACCCCGGAAGCGGCGGCGGGCGGCGTCCTTGACCGGCTCAGGGACGGCGACGCGCTCAGGATAGACCTCGCTGAGGGTCGTATCCGCACCGGGGTCGGAGCCAGGGAGTTCGAGCGCAGGAGAGGCCGCGAGGTAGCTGTCGTCGTAGGGTCCGGCTACACCGCCCGCTACGCCCGCTCGGCGCTCCCCGCGCTCGAAGGGGCCGGTTTTGGTTAGCTCCCGCACCGCCGCAAATTCTTAGGTGTGCTCGGCATGTGGTGTGTTTTCGTACATAGAATCGGTTAGGATACGGCCTATCTCATGGTGGTGTGCACATGCCGTAATGATCCCGGGACGCTGGAGCGCATGGCCCACGCCATCAAGGGGGCTCCGCCAACCTCGGCGCCCGCAAGATGGCCGAGACCGCGAGGCTCCTCGAGGAGACAGGACGCGCCGGAGACCTCGAAGTGGTCCCCGGCCTCGTGGACCGGCTCGATGCGGAGTTCGCGGGGGCCCGCGCGGAGCTCTCCGCGCTCCTGCTCAAACGCTAGAGAGGAGATGCTCGAGGAGCCATGGCATCTATTGAGAGCCTGATCCTGCTTCCAAAGCCGCGCTCCGTCATCGCAGGGCCCGGCGCATACGGGCTCACCGGCGGCGCGAAGATCATCTGCCAGGGGGATTCTACGACTCTGTTCCCCGTAGCCCGCCGTTTGCAGAGGGCCCTGTGGGAGAGCCAGCGTGTCGGCTGGACTCTGCGGGCCGGTGTTGCCGAGGGCGACGCTTCTCGGAGCGGGGCAACCATTAGGCTTGCTCCGGGTGCTGGCATCCCCGCGCAGGGCTACAGGCTGAGGATCTCTGAGAGCGGCATAGACCTCGTGGCCGGTGACGCGTCCGGGGCGTTCTACGGCGTCATGACGCTGGTGCAGATGCTGCGCCAGAGCGAGGGAGAGCTCCCTGCGGGTAAGATCGAGGACTCTCCGGATTTCGCTTCGCGCGGGGTGATGCTCGACATAAGCCGGAGCAAGGTCCCTACTCTGGAGACTCTTTTCGGGCTGGTCGACATGCTCTCGGGGTGGAAGATCAACCACCTCGAGCTCTACACGGAGCACACCTTCGCCTACGAGAACCACCGGGAGGTATGGGCGCAGGCGAGCCCTATAACCGGCGAGGACATACTGAAGCTCGACGCCTATTGCCGCGAGCGGTTCGTCGAGTTGGTGCCGAACCAGAACTCTTTCGGACATATGCACCGCTGGCTGGAGTTGCCCCGCTACAACCACCTGGCCGAGTGCCCCGACGGCTTCGAGCTTAAGCTGCACGGGCATACTAGGCAGATGCCGCCCTTCAGCCTGAACCCTACGGACCGGCGGAGCGTCGAGCTCATGGATGGGCTGTTCTCGGAGCTGTTGCCCCATTTCTCCAGCGAGAAGTTCAACGTGGGCTGCGACGAGACCTGGGACGTGGGAAGGGGAAGGAGCGCCCGGGCCGTCGAGGAGAAGGGCGTCGGCCGCGTCTATCTGGACTACCTGCTCGAGATCCACGAGCTGGTCAAGCGACACGGGCGCACGATGCATTTCTGGGGAGACATAATCATCCAGCACCCCGAGCTTGTGCCTGAGCTGCCCAGAGACGCCGTGGTGCTCGAATGGGGCTACGAAGCAGACCACCCCTTCGACGAGCACGGCGCCGAGTTCGCGCGCTCGGGGATGCCGTTCTTCGTGTGCCCTGGCACTTCCTCTTGGAACGCCATCGCAGGGCGCACCTCCAACAGCCTCGTCAACATCCGAAGCGCGACCGAGAACGGCCTCAGGCACGGGGCCATCGGGGTGCTCAACACCGACTGGGGCGACAACGGCCACACGCAGTACCTGCCCGTGAGCTACCTCGGGTTCGCCGCAGGGGCGGCGCTGTCCTGGTGCCACGAGACCAGCAGGAACGAGGAGTTTATCTCGGCCCTCGACCTGCACGCCTTCCGCGACGAGGCGCGCGTGATGGGCACCTTGAGCCACGACCTCGGCAATGCGCATCAGAGGGTGGGACCGGCCCCGCACAACTCTACGGTCCTCTTCCACCTGTTGGCGCAGGCCTCCGGGAGTACGCCCCCCGAGGGCGTCAGCATCGCGAGCCTCGGGGAGGCTTCGGAGCACATCAGCGCCGTCGTCGAGCCGCTGGAGAGCGCGCGCATGGACCGCGACGACGCGGAGGTCACCCGCGACGAGTTCGCCAACGCGGCGAGGATCATGCTTCACGCCTGCAAGCGCGGTGTGGCGATGCTAGAAGGGACGCTCGGCTCCTCCGAAAAGCGCGAGGAGCTGGCCCGAGAGATGCGCACCATCCTGGGCGAGCATCGCCGCCTGTGGGGTGAGCGCAACCGCATCGGCGGCCTGCAAGACAGCGAGAGCGTCTTCGAAGAGCGGCTGCGGGAGTACGCGGGAGGTTGGTAGCGTGAGAGATGGTCTCGGGCCTCGCGGCGGTGCTTGCACCAAGGGGCCCAAGAGAGACACAATCTTCGTAGTTCAAAGATGATGAGATTGCTCTCAAAGGCTACGCAGCATCCGGGGCGGGTGGAGGTGTGACGAGGCTCGCTGTGATAGGGCTCGGGCACAGGGCCGCCGCGATGATGGGCTCGATGCAGGAGCTCGACCCCGGCTTGAGCGTCGGTGCCGTCGCCGACCCTGACGTACGGAGCGTGCGCCGCCGGCTCTCGCTGATGGGGCCGAATCACGAGGGCGCGAGGATATACCCTTCGGCCGACTCCATGCTCGAAGACGCCTCGGACTACGACGGCGTCGTGATCGGGACGCGCTGCCACCTGCACACCAGGATGGCTTTGAAGGTTGCCGCGGCGGGGTTGCCGCTCTTTCTGGAGAAACCTGTCGCCATAAGCCTCGATGAGGTAGCGGCACTGCGGGAGGCGTTCCGGGGCAGGGAGGACGAGGTGGTAGTCTCCTTCCCCTTGCGGTACATGCCCCTCTTCTCGAAGGTACTCGAGGTCGTGAGGTCGGGCGCGCTCGGGACCATCAACCAGATCCAGGCCGTAAACAACGTACCCTACGGCGGGGTGTACTTCGGCCAGTGGTACAGAGACTACGACGAGACCGGCGGCCTCTGGCTCCAGAAGGCCACCCACGACTTCGACTGCATCAACCTGCTCGCGGGGAGCCTTCCCGTGGGTGTCGCCGCGATGGAGTCGCGCAGGGTCTACGGTGGGGAGAAACCCCAAGACCTCAGGTGCTCCGCCTGCGGCGAGACAGAGACGTGCCCGGAGAGCCCCATAAACCTCGCCCGCCGCGGAGACGACGGCGGGATGTACAAGGGTAGCGAAGACAGGACCGACCACTGGTGCGCCTTCAGCCGCGAGATCCAGAACCACGACGCGGGTTCGGCCCTCATCATGTACGAGAACGGCGTCCACGCGAGCTACAGCCAGAATTTCCTCTCGCGCCGCGCGGCCTACAGGCGCGGGGCCACCGTCGTGGGCTACGAGGCGACCCTCGAGTACGACCTCGCCCCGACGGAGATGCGGCTCATCCATCACCGCTCCGGAGAGGTCGAGAGGGTGCAGGTGGGTACGGGCAGCCACGGCGGCGGAGACCGCATCCTCGCAGAGGGTTTCCTCGACGTTATAAAGGGACGCACGGGGCCGAATGCCTCACTCAGGGATGGTCTTCTCAGCGCCGCCATGTGCCTCGCCGCCCGCGAGTCAGCCGCTACAGGGACTTTCCAGCCCGTAAGTAGCGTCTAGAGGGGCGCGAGAACCGGGCGCTGCCAGGACGGCCAGATAGGCCGCAAGCAACACTTTGTAAAAGAGATGTCCCATCATGTAGCCATCGGCAACGATTATGTCTAAAATATGGGTTCTAGTTGTCCGCGGTAAGAGAGGAAGCTCCGCACCCATGATGAACAAATACCGTCTTATGTCTCCAGGTCCGACTCCCATACCCCCCGAGGTCTCCGCGGCGGGGGCGCTACCCGTAATCCACCACCGCACGCCGGAGTTCGGCGAGGTCTTCACGCGGGTGAACGAGAACCTCAAGCGGGTCTTTCTGACGGAGAACGACATCTTCACGTACGCGGCGAGCGGGACGGGGGCTTTCGAGGGTGCCATCCAGAACCTCTTCTCGCCGGGTGACAGGGTTCTCGTCGTCAACAACGGCAACTTCGGGGGCCGCTGGGTCAAGATGAGCCGGGCCTTCGGACTGGAGGTCACCGAGCTCAAGTACGACTGGGGCGCGAAGGCCGACAACGACGAGGTCGCCGACGCTCTGGCGAACGACCCCGAGATCAAAGCCGCCATCTGCGTCCTCTCCGAGACCTCGACAGGCACCGTCAACGATATCGAGGGGTTCGCGAAGGCCGCCTCTGACGTCGTGACGGTCGTTGACGCGGTCTCGGGCCTGGGGGCGTGTCCTCTGAGGACGGACGAGTGGGGCGTCGACGTCGTCGTCGCCGGCTCTCAGAAGGCGCTCATGACGCCTCCTGGCTTAGGGTTCGTGAGCGTGAGCGAGCGGGCGATGCGGATGCACGAGGAGTCCAGGATGCCGCGCTTCTACTTCGACTGGACGGCGGCCAAGAAGGCCTACGAGAAGGACCCCGCCCAGACGGCGTGGACTCCGGCCGTGAGCCTCATCATCCAGCTCGACGTCGCCCTGCAGCAGCTCATAGAGGAG
>CADDZK010000314.1 GCA_902812425.1 Actinomycetota bacterium | reverse complement strand
GCGCAGCACCGAAGGGCGGCGGCAGCTGCGCCGCCCTTCGGTGCTGCGCTGGGTGATGCGCTCGCGCCGGGTGATGCGCTTGCGCCGGGTGATGCGCTCGCGCCAGCGTTGTTGTATTGATCGTTAGGATCGGCCAAGGCGGATGCTGCAATCGTCAGCACTGTTGCCAGAATTACACCAAAGACGATTACGCTCTTCCTCATCCTCTCATCCTTCCTTAGCCGGTCTAAACTGGTCGGCGTCCTTACACCATCGATCTATTTACCGTTCGGTTCGCTAATCTGGAGAATCTGTGCTGCTGATCTCGGCGGTTCTCGTGATTCAGGCTCGCCCCTTTCCCCGGACGACCACGATCTATGGCCCCGAGTCGATGGTGGCACAATATGTAGGTTTTCGTATCACCCAAATGAGCTATTTTCTTGTCACGCAAATTGCGTAATTTCGCATGGAGCTTTGCTTCAGTAGGCAAGAATCGGTGGTTCGCGGGCCCCAGACTACGGGCCCTCGATCGGGATAGATAAGCCCGATAGACCGTGCTCTGCAGCGTTCTAAAGAGTCTACGCTATCTCCTGGATGTTCGCTTACTAACTGTGAGGGGACCAGCGACGGTCGAAGGCTCTGGCGCGGATACGACCAAGGAGCCTGGCACGGCAGTTATGCCGAGACAGCAGCCTTTCGGTCTTGCGACACAGGATGTGTGCTCTGAGGTCTATCCTTGCAGATAAGGCTTGACGTACTCGAGTAAGCCGATGGCCTCATGCCTCGGCAGCCCTGCGTTGACGCCCCACCGGACCTCCGTATGCGGCTCGCCGTCTACGGCGTAATCGACCGCGGCGATCAAGAACACCGCGCGCACGCTGGCGTTCTCGTCATCCCCGAAACGTTCCTCCAGTTGCCCCATCACCTCGGCGGCGACGTTTCCGACGATCGATCGGTCTACCGGCATCTCCCACCCCCGCAGCTCGGAATACATCTCGGGGCATCTCCCCTACCCTGGCGTGCCCGGTACGGACGATCTGTGAGTGTCTTCGCCTTTCGCCCACAAACTCGGGCTTTCTCGCGCGTGATCAGCACGAGGGGCCATAACCCGCTATTGTACCGGATGCCGAAAACCACAGGTCGCGAACAGACAGGGAGAAGTCCGGAGGTAGGAGATGCTCGACGAGTCGATATTCAAGGCCTACGACATCCGTGGTGTGTATCCCGAGAACCTGGACGAGGACGTTGCCCGGGACATCGGCCGAGCCTTCGTCAAGCACCTCGAGCTCTCGGGCTCTAGGGTCGTCGTGGCCCGCGACATGCGCCTCTCCGGTGAGGCGCTGGAGAAGGCGTTTATCGAGGGGGTCACGCAGGCTGGCGCGGACGTGCTCGACCTCGGGCTCGTCTCGACCGACGCGCTCTACTTCGCCGTCGGGCACCTCGAGGAGCCTGGCGGGGCCATGGTGACGGCCTCGCACAACCCGAAGGACTACAACGGCTTCAAGCTCTGCAGGGAGGATGCCATCGCCCTCTCAGGCGAGGCCGGGCTGGGAGAGATCCGTGACCTCATCATCTCCGGCAACCTCCCCGAGCCCGCGGAATATCCTGGTTCCGTGGAGGAGACGGACATCGCCGTCGATTACGCGAAACACTGCCTGAGCTTCATAGACACGGAGGGCCTGAGGCCGCTGAAGATCGTGATCGACGCGGGTAACGGCATGGCCGGGAAGATGGTCCCTCCCATCTTCGAGCAACTCCCCTTCGAGTACGTGCCGATGTACTTCGAGCTCGACGGCTCTTTCCCGAATCATCCACCCAACCCCATCGAGCCCGAGAACGTGGAAGAGTTGCAGGAGCGCGTAGTGGCGGAGGGTGCGGACTTCGGGGTCGCCTTCGATGGCGATGCCGACCGCTGCTTCATCATCGATGAAAAGGGCACGACCATCTCCGGCGACCTCGCGGCGACCCTCATCGCCAAGAACGTGCTCGAGAAGGAGCCGGGCGCGACTATCCTGTACAGCGCGGTCTGCTCGAAGGCCTTCCCCGAGCTCGTCGAGCGAGAGGGCGGGAAGGCCATAAGGACCAAGGCGGGACATTCGATCATCAAGCCGCAGATGCGCAAACACGACGCGGCCTTCGGCGGGGAGCACTCGGCCCACTTCTACTTCAGGGACAACTACTTCGCCGACTCCGGCATCATCGCCATGCTCACCATCGCCGAGCTCGTAGGCCGCCAGGAGGGCCCCATCTCGGAGCTCCTCGCCCCCATCGACCCGTACGTGCGCTCGGGTGAGATCAACTCCGAAGTCGAGGACCAGGAGGCCACCCTCAAGAAAGTCGAGGACCACTTCTCACAGAACGAGGAAGCGAAGATAGACTACCTTGACGGCCTTACGGTCGACTGTGGCGACTGGTGGTTCAACCTCAGGCCCTCGAACACCGAGCCACTCCTGAGGCTCAATGTAGAGGCCGGCGATAAGGAGGTGATGGAGCGCAAGCGCGACGAGCTGCTCGGGTTGATCAGACAATAGGTTACGGGCTTCAGGTTTCAGCCCAGCGTCCGCCTGTGGACGCCGTCTTACGCTCCTGTAAACCGCAGCACCAACAAGAGAGCCGGTCGGGTTCTCCGACCGGCTCTAAACTTATGCCTGTAACCTGAAGGCTTCTAGCTCACGGTGATCAGGTTGCGCACCTCGCGCACGCCCTCGACCTGCTGGGCGATCTCACCCGCCGCCAGCTTGGCCTCCTCGGAGGGAGCCGTCCCGCGCAGCTCGGCGATCCCATCGTTGACCTCGACATTCACCCGCGGCATCTCAGCGGTGCGCGGGTCCTCGCCGATGTTGGTACGGATGCGCTGCTCGACCTCCTCATGCTGCTCGCTGATCCCCTCGACGCTCCCTCTTTGCTGCTCGCCGATCAGAGGTCCCGATGAGGGGTCCGAGTAGTCCCGCTCGGCGCCCGTGCGGTTCGGGTCCTCTGGTCCCTGGTGTCCACCGCCGCCGGCGGTTCCCGTCGGGGTGCCGCTGCCCCAGGTCGCGCCCCGCTGGCCCGCCGGGCTACCAGGGTCGGGGGCATGGCTTCCCGTCGTGTCCGTAAAGGACGAGGACTCACCCCCGCCGCTCTTCGAGCGTGCGACCAGGGCCCCGATAGCCAGCCCGACCAGGGCGAAGAAGCCGTACTTGAGGTACCGCGAGCTCTTCGGCTCCTGCGAGCTCATCGCCCGGCGGACGAGCCTGGCCTGACCCTTGCCGGCCTTCCACGCGGTCTTCCCCGCGACCCTGCCCGCCACGGGCGCTACCCTTCTTCCTGCTTTCGCGCCGAGCTTGGCGCCTTTTACGCCTGCCTTGGCGCCCATTCTCTTCTTGCTCGCCATTCACTACCTCCATCTTCGCGGAGTAGGTTTCAGAGGAATCAGATACCCCTAATAGCCCCGTCGGAAACAGGGGGGCGGAGAACATCGCTACCTACGATACCCTCAGCCTGTTCACTACGCCTTCTACCCCTGGCACCGTTGTGGCAACCGTCTCTACGTTCTCCCTCTCCTCGATGCTTGCGACCTTCCCGTGCAGCGTCACGACGGAGGAACACGAGCTGACGTTGATCCCCGACGTACCCCTCCACCGACGCCCCAGAGCACCGCGCACGAGCTGTGCGAGCAGGGCGTTGTTCACGATTTCCGAAGGCACCCTATCCGTCCTGGCGGAGCTTGGGGACGAGGGTGAGCCTCCGGTAGCGCATCCTCCTCTCGTTCAGCGGCTTCTCGAACTCTGCCTCGCGCGCGAACCTGACCTCCCCCATGGAGGCGGCCTCGACCAAGGCTGCCAGGTCCTCCCTCTCGGAGGGCGAGAGGCCTATCGCATCGAGATCGCGCCGGTTCTCCCGCTCGAAGAGCCTCACGCGCCGGGCGAACGAGACGAAGATGCTACAGGGCTCGGGGCAGGGGATCTCACCCTCCCCCCGATGGATATCGAGCGGCGTACTCTCGTCGACGTCCCAGAGCGTCTTCTTGAGGCACACCGCGTCTTCGCAGCAGGCACGGGCCGCGTTCTGTACCCCCTCGTCGGAGAGCCGCTGAATCCTCTTGTAGATCCCGCTCTGCCTTGCCGCGTTCTCCCTGAAGCTCGTGAGTTCGAGTCTTCCCTCCCGATGCAGATACCAGTGGACGACGCCAGCGGGGTAGAGGTAGTTCATTGCTGTAACGAGCCCGCGCGCGTCCGGGACCACGATCTCCCAGCCGCGACGCAGGTTCGGGGAGCTTTTGAGCGGTCTGTACTCCCCGCCCTCGGTGAGCTTGGCGATCTCGCGCGCCGCGCGCGGATCTTCGCTCACTTCGAGGTCCTCCGCTTCCGCGTCGTCTTCGTGACGCAGCGAGTATCCGGCGGGCGAGGCGGGGCGTACGATCACCTGCCCGAAGAGGCGGCCATCGGGGGCGCTGTCTATCCAAGCAGCGAATGCTTCGCGCGAAGCATTCGCTGCGACGTTCTCGACCCCGGGCCGCGTCTCAGACAACGTGCTCCTCTGTCATCGTCTCGCGGGCGCGGGCTGCTATGAGGTTAGCCATAGAAGGATGGGTTCCGACGTGGGCGCCGTAGTAGATAGTCTTGTCCTCGCGTACCGTAACCTCGCCCGTGAGGCCGAGATCCTCGGGGATGGTCTCGCGGGTGTGCCACCCCTCAGCGATGAACACGGGGATCAGGATCGCGTTCTCCGCCTCCACACCATCGACGACGCTGCCTATCTCGGGTTCCTGGTCGAGGAAACCGACCTCGACGAGGTCGTAGATCCCACGCTCGCGGATACGTCCTGCGTTCTCGTAGATTACACCGCCCGAGCTCTTGTTCAGGTC
>CADDZK010000313.1 GCA_902812425.1 Actinomycetota bacterium | reverse complement strand
GTCTTCACCAAGTGCGATAGGTGCGGGCAGGCGATCTACGAGAAGGACCTGAGGTCCCGCTTCAACGTCTGTCCCCACTGCGAGTTCCACTACCCGCTCTCCGCGCCGGAGAGGATCAGGCTCCTCACCGACTCTGGCAGCTTCGAAGAGCGCGACGGAGGGATCCTCGCGGACGACCCTCTGGGCTTCGAGGATTACCGCGAGAGGCTAAAGAAGGCGCGCAGCAAGACGGGACTCGACGACGCCGTCCTGAGCGGGACCGGTGCCATAGGCGGACGCAGGGTGGCGCTCGCTGCCCTCGACTTCAGGTTTATCGGGGGGTCGATGGGTAGCGTAGTCGGGGAGAGGGTTGCGAGGACCATCGAACTCGCCGGGGCGGAGGAGCTGCCGCTCATCATCGTCTCCGCCTCGGGCGGGGCGAGGATGTTCGAGGGCGTCTACTCGCTCATGCAGATGGCGAAGACGAGCGTAGCGCTCTCGCGCTACGTCGAGGGCTCGTGTCCTTACGTATCCATCCTGACGGATCCCACCTTCGGGGGGGTTACGGCTTCGTTTGCGACGGCGGCGGACGTGGTGATCGCCGAGCCTGGGGCCAGGATCGGGTTCACCGGTGCCAGGGTCATCGAGCAGACGACCCGCGAGAGGCTGCCAGAGGGCTTCCAGACGGCCGAGTTCCAGAGGGAGCACGGGATGGTCGACCGCATAGTCCACCGGCTCACGCTCAAGGGCGACCTCGAACGACTCTTAGGGTTCCTGCCGTGATCCTCGACTTCGAGCGCCCGATCAAAGACTTCGAGGAGCGCATCGCCGAGCTCAGGCGGCTCGCTGGCCCGAGCGCGGAGCTGCGGGGGGAGATCTCACGCCTCGAAGAGGCCCTCGAAGCGGCGAGACGACGCATCTACTCGAACCTATCGCCGTACCAGCGCGTCCAGGTTGCCCGCCATCCCGAGCGTCCGAACTTCCGGTCCTACCGAGACGCCCTGGCCGACGACTTCTACGAGCTCTCGGGCGACAGGCTCTTCGGTGACGACCCGGCAGTGCGTGGCGGCTTCGCGAGGATCGGGGAGCACAACGTCGTCCTCGTGGGCCACGATAAAGGTACGGACGTCAACAGCCGCGTGAAGGGCAACTTCGGCATGGCCCACCCCGAGGGCTACCGCAAGGTGGGGAGGTTCTACGAGCTCGCCGCCAGGTTTGGGCTGCCCGTGGTCGTCCTGGTAGATACACCGGGGGCTTTCGCGGGGAGGGGCGCCGAGGAGCGGGGGCAGGCCTGGGCCATCTCCGCCGACCTCATGGCGCTCGCCAGGATACCCGTGCCCCTGGTCTCCGTCATCATCGGCGAGGGCTGCTCTGGCGGGGCGCTGGCCATGTGCGCCACCGACTACGTAGGGATGCTCGAGAACTCCTACCTCTCCGTCATAGCGCCAGAGGCGTGCGCCTCGATCATCTTCCGGGATCCTGGCCGGGCGGCGGAGGCCGCGGAGGCCCTCAAGCTCACCGCCGCAGACATGAAGGGGCGCGGGATCGTGGACGAGGTCTTGCCCGAGCCGCTCGGCGGCGCCCACAACGATCCAGAGGCCACGATCGAGACCGTCGGCAAGTCCCTTGGACGCGTGCTCGCCGGCCTCTCTGATGCCGAGCCCGATACCCTTCTCGCCGCCCGCCACGAACGCTACCGCCGCATCGGTTCGAAAACCACCGTCGGAGATGATTTCTCAGATCAGGTAGATCCTCAACCTCTCGTCTAACGCGGCGGTACTCCGTCGGCGTTGTAGGATGAGAGTACAGACGTTATAGCCTCGCTCGGGAGCGGTTCTGAGAAGTAGAACCCTTGGGCCGTATCGCACCCAATGGCGCTCAACTGCGCCACCTGTCCTGCGGTCTCCACGCCCTCGGCGGTAACCCCCATGCCGAGGGCGTGTGCCAGCTTGATCATTGCGGAGACGATTACTTTGTCTGCGGGATCTCTTTCGAGGTTCTCCACGAAAGAGAGGTCCATCTTGAGGAAGTCGACGGGGAAGCGCTTCAGATACGAGAGCGAGGAGTAGCCCGGGTATGAACTCCTCGGGGAGCATCAGGCCGCGCTCGGGATGCTTCCAGCGCACCAGCGCCTCGACCTCGACGACCTGGTCTCTTCCGGGGTCAGCCCTGGCCACGATAGCTGGGTTCCCCGTGGATCTGATGTGTCTCTGGAGGTTGGTGTCCAGGCGCTTCTTCACCTGGTAGTGGATCACGAACTCTTCGCGTTCGAGAGCCCGTCTCAAGTCGCTCTCGAGCTGGAGCCGCCTGTAGACCTCCTCTTCCATGCCGGGGTCGAAGACCATGTAGCGGGCTTTGCCCCTGCTCTTGGCGCGGTACATGGCGATGTCGGCCTTGCGCAGGAGGTCCTCGGGGCGATCCGTCTGTGAAGTGCCGAAGGGCGTTCGGTTACGTCGCGAAGGTTGACGACGATGCCCCCTACGTCGGGGTCGTCGAGCAAATTCGTGTCGACCCCCTCGAAGTTGCGCCAGGAGCCGTCGATGTGCCGCAGGCGCGACTCCAGGGCCGGGCTGGCACCGGCCCTGGAGTCGTTCTCAGCGTGAAACTGCTGCACCCTTGCGAGGCCGTCGGGGTGCAGCAGGATAGAGTTCTTCTCGCCGATGGGATCCTCAGGGGCGTATCCCAGGATCCTGTGCACGGAAGGGCTCATGTAGTTGATGGTGCCGTCCGGCCCCAGGACCATGACTATGTCGGAGGAGTTCTGGATCAGAGAGCGGAAGCGGACCTCACTCTGGCGCCAGTGGCGGTCTTCGGCGAAGGCGACGCCCTCAAGCGCGAGCGCGACCTGGAAGCCCAGCGCGACCAGCCCTTCCTTCATCTCTTTGGAGAGAGGCTCGTCGCTAGTGCCCCGATCGCACCCCTGGGCTCCTCCTCGATGAACAGGGGGACGAGGAAGAAGGGCCTCGTCTCGGAGGAGAGCCCCAGGCTCTTCCGCAGGCCCGCCGCTTCAGCCTGCTCGGACTCGACGGGCCGGTTTTCGAGAAAGCAAGCTTGCAGGTGCTCGGGAAACGCGTGGAGGTTGAGTGGCTTACCCTCGATATCCGACGCGCGGTATCTTGCCGAGGCTACGACGGTCATGCTCTCCCTCGAGCCTGTTGTCAGGCCTACCCGTACGTTGGGGGCCGACCTGGTCAGATCGAGGGCTGCCTCGAGCGTCGCCGCATAGACGCTCTCCCGATCCTGGGTAGCAACGAACGCCGCTCCCGCTGTCCTCAGAATTTCCTCGCGTGCCAGCACGTGCTCGTGCCTCGTGAGGACGACCCCTACGAAGTGGAACGTGCCACACAAGAGCGTCAGACCCAGCACGTGAGGCAGAAACTCTATGAGGGGGATACTGGGGTCACCCAGTAAAGGGGAGAGCGCCACGGCCGCGAGGAACGTCCCTGCATAAGCGAGGTACGTACCCATGGTCTCTCTTACGTTGCCGTATAGCGAGCGGAAGACGAGGCCGTTGTAGATCAACCCGAGCGCGTGCAGCGGTGTGGCGATGCAGACGCAGACTACGAACACGGCCAGCCCTTCGATCGCTACCTACGCCTGCGAGAAGCCTCCGCGCTCGTAGCCGCTAACCCAATGCCAGACGAGCCACAGAGAGCCGATCAGGGCGATCCCCCTCACCGCCCACGTGGTGTCGGTAAGGAATATGTGAGGAATGGTGCTTGCGGTAGCGACGATGCCGACGATCAAGAAGACCCAGCGTACCCTTGAGAGCAAGGATGGGTACGGCTTAAAGAGCCATCTAAACTGCTCCGTGCCTATCGCAATATCTCCGTCATCGATCGCCCAAGGTCAAAGGAGAGCCCTGCCGACGTGATCGATCCCATCCGATGTTCGACTCGCTACCAGCCCCTACTGTTTCCATTATATGTGGTTTGCCCCCGGGCCGCCAAGACGCTGTCCACATAGGGTGTGCTCGGCACGGTGGGTGTGTCGCGTGGGCGTCTGGAACAGATGGCGGTCAGGGGGCCGGCGTATATTCTCAATCTTCCCGAAGACCCGGCTCCTACCCGAAGAACGTCTCGACGGCCTTGTAGAGGTCCTCGGGGACGGTCTTCGTCTCGCCCGTCGCTTCGGCCAGGGAGACGGTGACGATGTCGTTACCCCTGAGGGCGACCATCTGGCCCCACTCACCGTTCTTGACGGCTTCTGCGGCGCGCAGGCCATACCTCGTGGAGAGGATGCGGTCGAAGGCGGTCGGGGTCCCGCCGCGCTGCAGGTGACCTAAGACGACGTGACGCGTCTCGATGCCCGTGCGCTGTTCGATCTCGCCGGCCAGCGTCTCGGCGATGCCGCCGAGCCTCACGTGGCCGAACTCGTCGGTCTCGGCATTCTGGGTGATGTAGTCCTCAGAGAGGACGACGCCCTCGCTCACGGCGACGAGGCCCCACTTCTCGCCCCTCTCCGCCCGACGTTTGAAGATGTTCGCGATCTCGTCCATGTCTGGCTCGACCTCGGGGATGAGGGTGACGTTCGCCGCGCTCGCGAGGCCGGCGCCCCAGGTGATCCAACCCGCATGCCGCCCCATGACCTCGACGACGATGACCCGCTCGTGGCTCTTGGCCGTCGTGCGGAGCTTGTCTATGGCGTCTGTGGCGATGGAGACGGCGGTGTCGTAGCCGAAGGTGGTGTCGGTCGCGGAGAGGTCGTTGTCTATGGTCTTCGGACATCCGACGACCTGAACCCCGAAGTCGTCGTAGAGGCGCTTGGCGACCCCCAGAGTGTCGTCGCCGCCTATGGCTACGAGGGCGTCGACGCCGAACTCCTCCATCTGCCCCACGACCTTCTCGGCGTCGCCCTCGTTCTTGTAGGGGTTCGTG
>CADDZK010000312.1 GCA_902812425.1 Actinomycetota bacterium | reverse complement strand
GGGCGATCCGGGAGTCTTCAGGCGTCATCGACGCCCCCTTTCACTTGTCTGTAACAAGAGAGGGCCGGAGATCCGGCCCTCCCCTCGAGCTCGCACGCGCGCCGCCGTCACCGCACGCGGCTGGTAGTGGACCCCGCCACCATCTCGGCCTGACGAGTGTCCTTCACGTCGCGGGTACCGAGCATGAGAAGCCCGGAGAGGATCGTCGCGAGACCGCCGCTCAGGAACGCGGCGAGCACCATGTTGTTCCCGCTCAGGGAGAGGAACGCGGTGAGCAACGCGCTTCCGGCTATCGCCCCGATCGGACCCATGGCGTTGACGAACGAGGCCCCCGTGCCACGTACCCTGGTCGGGAACGACTCGCCCATAAAGAACAGCAGCGCCGCATAGGGACCGATTATGAAGAAGAGGCCGATCGTGTACATGGTGAGCACGAAGGCCTCCGAACTCGGGCCGAACAGCATCAAGGTGTAGGCAAGGCCGGAGATCACCCAGCCTCCTGCGATGGTCAGGCGGCGGCCGATACGGTCGCCCACGAACCCGTGACAGAGATATCCTATGTAAGCGGCCGCGTTGGAGACTATCAGGACGATGAGGGCGCTCCCGAACGAGACCCCTTTGCCGTTGGTGAGCACGGTCGTCCCCAGCACAGCGAAGACCTGGATGCCGATCCAGTTCGTCAGGAAGGCGAGAGCGAGGAAGATCGTGTGCCTCCTGATGTCAGGCTCGAAGATCTGCTGCAGGGTGGTCTCTTTGACGTGGTGAACGTCTATGTCGAAGTGACGACCAAACTCGACGGCCTCATCGTGCCTGTTCTCCTGCTCGAGCGTCCTGACCCTCTGCATGGCCAGGAACCTCGGGGACTCCTTGAGCCTGGTACCGAGACCGGCGACTATGAGAGCCGGTACTGTGGCGAGCAGGAACACACCCCGCCATCCGACGGTCCCCAACAGCAGAGCCGTGAAGGCAGATGCGAGCAGTACACCGATGGGCCATCCGCCCTGTATAAAGGCGTATATGAACCCCCGGCTTTTCCGATTGCCGTAGATCTCATTGAGGTAGGTCGTGTTTACCGCCTGCTCGGAGTAGCCGAGACCCGAAAAAGCCCGAATGACCGTCAGGTAGATCGCCGCAAGCCCACCCGGCGTCAACCCCGTCAGGCCCGAGCTTACAGCCGTGCCCGCGGTGGTGATCATCAACGCCTTCTTCCGACCCAGGTAGTCGATCAGGGGCCCCACCAATATGGCTACGAAAAAGGTCCCGATGGCTACCGCGGTCGCGACAGCCGTGCTCGTCGCAGGCGACCAGCCGAAGTCACCCGCCATCTTCGGCAGCAGCGTGCCGAACATTATGTAGTCGTAGACGCAGACGACCCAGGCAAGGAAAGCTACGACAGAAGCGTAGACTAACTCACCCGTGGTAAAGGTAGTCCGAATGCCCCCTACCGACTGCCCACCAGAGCCGTCATCCTGCTGACTTGGCCGGTTATCCATCTCAGTACTCCTCCTTATCTGACCCCTCGAGTTCCGATAGCCGAGGCTGAACGCGACTCGACGACGCTACACCAAACACCCTGCGGCTACGATAGCCAAACCACGGTAATTTGTCAAACAAATACTCTTGCAACTCCCTTATCTCCGCGCCTCGAGGGGGGCGCCTCCTCCCCTGAGAAGAGTCGGGGTGATAGCTGAGGGGCTTGGCTGCGCCCGTGGCCGTGCAACGTGTGGCTGACTTCGGGCTTGGCGCCCGGTCTCGTGGGGCCGTCGCCGTTCGCTCCTTCGAACACTATGTAGCCGCGGTGGAGATTTATCGTGAATTCATCGGCGCTTCATAGCCATATGGTAAAAAGCTTGCCAAGAGCGTCGGTAAGACGGCTCGCTGATACGATAGCGGTACACATACATTACAATTAGTGTTGCGACTACTCCGAAGGAGCTGTGGTGGGAGAAGATGGCCTTAACGCGGTGAAGGCTCGCAAGACGTACGAGCGTATAGTTGCGTATATACGCGGCGCGATCTCTTCCGGCCAGCTACGCCCCGGCGACAGGCTGCCTCCTGAGACGGATCTGGCCCGGTCCCTTGGGGTCAGCCGGCCGACGGTGCGGGAGGCGCTCAAGGTCCTGGAGGCGCTGAACGTGCTGGAAAGTTCGACCGGGCCCACGGGTGGGACGTTCGTCAGGCCGTTGGGCGGCGCTGGTGTGGCGGAGTACCTGACGGACTCCATAACCATGCTGATGGACATAGAAGAGTTGACGATCGAGGAGTTGTGGGCGGCCAGGGAGGCCATAGAGACACGGGCAGTAGGGATGGCCGCCACCCGGCGGACGGGGCAGGATCTCGCGAAGATGCGAAGGATCATCGAGTGCGATGAGGCCAAGGACTTCGACGCTTACTTCCCGGACATAACGTTCCACAGGACTATCGCGGAGGCCTCCAAGAACAGGCTGCTGAGTTTATTCATGCTCTCCATTCACATGACGATCACGACTCTGGCCGAGCGCTACATTCTGCCCGAGGCGAAGGAGATCTCTCAGGACCAGCACAGGCTGCTATACGAAGCCATCCTCGACCGGGATGAGGAGCTGGCCAGGACGCGAATGAAGGAACACTTGCGGATGGCCTATGAGGTATACCGGCAAGCTATCCCAAAGAAGGTGGTGGAAAGCATCCTTCACGAACCTTCAGAGGGAGGTTCCATTGACGGCTCGTACTCTGAGACGATCCGAGGCAAGACCGCAGCCCATGGGCTTCATCGCCGAAGATCCGACGTAGGATGAGTCTACCGACGAACTCCGTTCTTGCCCTGTGGCCACTGTTGACCCTGGCGGTGATGGTCCTATGGATCGTTGCTATGGTGGACATCACAGGCCACGGGCGCAGAGGATCGTTTACGAGCGCGGGGTTGCTGTGCATGGCCGCCGCCGTCTCCGTCGTCGCGGTTATCGCGGTCACCGGTATCGGCGCTGTCTTCACCGGCCAGCGGTTCGAAGCCGTGCCTGGAGCAGGGAGAGACATCACGAGAAGCACCTACCTCTTCAGCTTCGGCCTGGAAAACGTCTCCTACGCAACACCCGTTAAGCCGAAGAGCACGAAGTGACCATTATCCCGGCGACGGATCCAGCGCGACAGCGGCTCTTCACTGGCGCCGGGCCAGGTATACACCCACGAGTATGACCGCCCCGCCGACGAGCTTCTCGGTACCGAGTACCTCATCAAAGAAAATTATGCCCGAGGCGACCCCCGTGACGGTGATCAAATACTGGTAAACCAGGACCCGGTTGGCCCCGATGCGGGAGACGCCAGTCTGCCAGGCCGAGAACGAGAAAGCGGTGGCGAAGATCGCCGAGAAGGCTACCGCCGCCCATGCTCCGCCCCCAGCGCTATCCCACTCGAGCTCGATGAGATACGGAGAAGAGAGCAGCAGGAGGATCACCCCTCCGAAGAGCAAGGAGTAGGTCGCCACCGTCAGCGGCGAGTGACGCTCCAGCACGGGCATCGAGAGGACGGTGTAGCCCCCGAACGACATCGCCGCTACGAGCACGAAGAGATCCCCGGCCAGGCTCGTTCCCTCGGCCCCGAGACCCTCATAAAAAACTATACCGACACCCAGGATCGAGAGTGCCACGCCCACGATGCCCCTCCACGCAGGCCTCTCCAGCCCGAGCGCCAGGCCGAGCAGGAGTCCCCAGATGGGGGCCGTGGCGAAGATGAGACCGGTGTTAGCAGCGCTGGTCATGCTCACGCCGAAGGTGAACGCCGTCTGGCCGACCGCCACCCCCAGGCACCCCAGACCCGCTACGGGGAGAAGGTCCTTCGGTTTGAGCCTGTCGGACGGCTCCAGGAGGCGGAGGAGGCAGAACATAAGGACGCCTCCTACGGCGAAGCGCAGGGCCACGATGAGTAGAGGAGGAATGAACTCTGCAGCGTATTTCGTCGCCGCGTAGTTGGCGCCCCAGAACAAGGCGGCCAGCATCAAAGAGATCTCCGTAAAGATGGCTGCCTTCTTTCCGTCCGTCACGGGGTGGGATTGTACGCCCGGATCTCGACGACCGCACCGAGAGCGTGCGGGTGGCGAGAACCAGGATAGTGCTCCGACTACGCTTGCCGATGACCAGAAGCGATCTCGGCACCCTTCCAGAGCGCAACATTCTGGATAGATAAGGTTGTCCGACTGGATGGTCGGATCTGCCTCCCTCCTCTGACGTCAGTTCCCGGCGGACGACCGACTTCCGTCACCACGCGCCGCCCCTCGTTGTGCCCCCGTTCGGCTGCACGATCTGGCCGACGAGGGCGGCAGAGCCCTCGCGCGCGAGGAACGCCACGGTGGCCGCGATGTCCTCAGGACGCCCGATGCGCCCCACGGGGGTCTCGGCAGCGTAGCGGGCCTTCATCTCTTCCAGGGAGACGCCTGCGTCCCCGGCGTCGTTCTGGAGCTGCGGAGTATCTATGACACCGGGGGCGATGACGTTGGTAATGATGTTCTCGGGGGCCAGCTCACGCCCGAGCGTCTTCCCGAAGGAGATGAGGCCGGCCTTGGAGGCGGAGTAGGCGGTGGCGTTCGACCAGCCGATCACACCCCACTCGGAGCTTATGATCACGATGCGCCCGCCCCCGAGCCGGCGCATGCCTGGCAGCACGGACCGGACGAGGTAGAAGGTTCCAGAGAGGTTGGTGTCTATCTGTCTCCACCAGTCCGCCTCGTCTTGCTCCAGGAGAGAGCCCATGGACATGTAGGCGGCGTTCGCGACGAGCACCCTGATGGAACCTACGCTGTCTTCAATGCGGGCTACCATCTCATCAACAGCCCCCGCGTCAGAGACATCCGCTACCGCCGTTACGCCACCGCAAGCCCTGGCA
>CADDZK010000311.1 GCA_902812425.1 Actinomycetota bacterium | reverse complement strand
GTAACCCTGGTACGGTCCGCCTCGGGGTCTGCCGTGACGGACTTCAGGCGCCTGAAGTCCCAGTTCTCGTTGCCGGCGGCGGCCTCGCGCTCGGCTCCGACGAGGAGCAGGCCGTCGCCGGGTGAGAGCCCCGTCGTCACGCCCTTCAGGTAGACCTCGGTGTCGTCCTGGTCCGGCTTTACCGGCACCGTCTGGCGCGGGCGCAGCGTGTTCCATTCCGGGCGGGCTTCGATCTCCTCCACGGTCTCGAAGGTCTGCGGGAGCTCGTCCTGGCCAGGGAGGCTCTGTACCTCCGTGCCCACATCTATAGTCACCACGCGCGGGACGCTCGGGACCTCGGGGGTGTCTTCGATCTCGAAGGCCAGATGGGTGCTCGCCGCGACGCCGGGTCTCAGCTCGTAGCCGATGAGGCGCGCGAGCTGGAGCAGGGAGACCCTCTCCGTCGCCGTGCGCAGATAGGACTCGTTGGCGATCCGCTCCGAGTAGAAGGTGAGTACGTCGGCGATCGTAGCCCAGGCGTCGAGGAGCGCGACGGAGAAATCGTCGTCCTCGCGGGTGTTCAGATCGCGCAAGATGGGCAGCGTGGAGTCGGAGAGGCGCGCGAGCATGGACCGCTTGAACCTGGCGTGGGTGCCGATGCGGTAGGCTATGGCCGAGAGGCCGGGGCGGTTGTACACCTCGACCGGCGTGGCGGCCTCGATCCCCTCACAGCAACCGCCCTCGTCGGGTGGTCCGGCCTGCGTCGCGCGTGGAAGGTCCATCTACTTCCCCCCTTCCATTACGAGGCGCAGCACGCCGTTCTCGGGGAAGTTCGGGTCGTTGTCGAGGCGTGCGATCTCGAGCCTGTGCAACGACAGCTCGCCCGCCGCAAGCGCCGCGTCATCGGGCACACCCTGGCGCTGGAACACAGAGATCTCGACCCAGTTCACCCCTTCGACGGCCTGCGCCGCCTCGTAGAGCCGGCTGAGGTAGACCGGCTGGCCGAAGGTGAAGTTGTCTGGGTGGAAGAGGCCGCGTCGCCCGTCGGGCAGGGTACCGTTACCGAATACCTCTAGCAGGGTGGCCTTCACGTCGCTCCTGAAATACTCCGGCAGCACGCACACCTGCATCTCGATCTCGATGGGCACGTAGCGAGGACCGTCCACTTCCAGATCGTGGCCGGCCAGCCGGTAGCGCTCCATGTGCGCCCTCAACTCCTCCTCGAACTCGGCGTCGACGGGTAACCCGCCGAAGCGATCCACCGTGAGGAAGACCGTCTGCCAGCTCCCCGTCCACCGGATCGTGGCCGCGGCGCGCTGCACCTGGGGGTGGCGCTGGGCGACCTCGGCGTAGTCCTCCGGGGTGACGGCGCGCTCCTGGACGCGGAAGGCGCTCGGGGCGTTCTGGCGCACCTCTTCGATGCTCTCCGGCTCGATCCCTCCCGAGGCAGGCAGCGGATTGCGCGCCCCGAGGATGCCGTCCTCTTCCGTGACGACGTAGGCGATCGCGTCCGAGCCCACGTTGCCCCTCACACCGTTGCCGACGCGGTAGTGGGCTGTGAAAGCGGTCTCCCTCGCGGGGCGCAGCCCGAACCTGTCATCGCCGAAGCGCAGATACGCGCGCCCGTCGGCCTCGACCTCGGCCACGAAGGCGCGGTCGGCGGGGTCGCTGGCCAGAAGGTCGCGCGCTGGCTGCCACCTGGCGTCGTCGCTGTCCTGCAACCGGATCTCGGGTAGCACGTCGCGCAGGTCCCAGCGCGTGGCCGAGGCGGCGGATATGAAGGCGGGGCCTCCGTCGCCGGCGACTCGTCTCTCGACGTAGGGGGCGGCCTGGGTGAGCGGACCCCTTCCGAGGAGCGGGCGGAAGCGCGGGAAGAGCGGCTCGGGTGCGTCCTTGCCCTGTCTGCCTTCGTTGCGAACCCGGGGTATGGGGTCTTCGTCGGGTACCTCGCCGATGGGCTCGTCCTCGATGCTCAGACCGTGGTCGGCCAGCACGACGTTGCCGCGGGCGACGCTCACGTCCGGGACGTACACCTCCCCGTGCTCCTCGTCGGTCGTTGCGGAGACGCATAGCGGGAAAGGGAGGGCGTCCTCGGGGTGCCACTCGATCTCCGTGATGTCCACGGGGTCGTCGCTCGGCTGCTCGGCGAACCTGCCGCCGAGAGGGTCTTGGGTGGGCGTTACCCTGGTCAGGCGCACCGCGTGGCGGTGTTTGGGGTCTGCGTCGCCGGGGGCGCCGGTGTGCGGCCCGCGCACCTCTTCGAGGATCAGGAACTGTCCGGGCTGGAGGTTGTCCAGCTTATCCTGCAGCGTGGCAGCCGTGGCCCCCTTCGGCAGGCAGCACTCGCGGTCTCCCCAGGTGTAGAAGTTAAGCTCGTTGTGGGTCTCGTAGAGCGTCATGTCGTGCATCGTCTCGAAGGCCTCAGCGCCCGCGCTTACCGCGGCAGAGATCCTGTCCGGACTCAAGACGCCGGGGGGCTCGTCAAGCCTGGTTAGCAAGAGGGTACCTGGCCCCTCTTCCGAGGGTCCCTTGAGCGTAAGCGGGGGCGCGCCCGGCCTCACCCGCACCTGCGCCAAGGCGCGTGCGTTGCAGCCGTCGTGCATGGAGTAGTCTACGAGCCTGGCGTGGCGGCGGGCCGAGACGCGCCGGCGCGCCGTGCCCAGATACGCCTCCGTCGCGACGGCGTCCTGCTCGTAGCTCAGGTAGTCGCCGACGTAGGCCAGGAGTTCTACGAGCGTGATCTGGAGGTCCGCCGGGTTGCGCTCGTCCCAGCCGGGGATCAGGGCCGAGAGCCTGTCGAGCACGAGCCTGCGGAGGCTCGCGTAGTCCTTGGCCATGTAGTCGAGCTCGGGCTCAGAGAGGGCCTCGACCGGGCATCCCTGGTCGGGCTCGCAGTCGAACTCCGTGGGACACTCGACCTTGAATGAGAAGGTTACCTCGGAGAAGAGGGGGTCGACATCTGGGACTTCGACGAGCCTGAGAACGTAGGGCGAGAAGTCGCCAACGCCGTTGGCGGCGTCCTCGTCGTCCGTCACCGTGACGACTATCTTGCCCCTCTGGGGGTCGGGGTCCACCCTCGTCACGCTGATGTTGGTGATCCTGGTGCCCCCCGTGACCTCGACGTTTCTGAGGGTGAGGTTCTGCGGGACGGTCCTCTTGTTCGAGCCCGCCTGGCCCGGTACGAAGAAGACGTGAAGCTCGTGCTGGTCGGCGGAGATCTCCAGGTAGTCTATGCCCATCAGGGTGGCGTGCTCGCGCAGGGCGGCGCGGCGCCGTTCGTCCTCGCAGGCGTAGGCTGGTGTGGCCGTACTCACCTAGAGCCCTCCCCGCACGAACTCGGCGACCTGGCGTTCCTGGGTGCGCCGCACCATGTACTGAACGTGAACGCGCAGAGTCGCTTCGTCGTTCTCGACGTCGACGGATTCGACCAGGATCACATCCCCGAGCCACTGCTGCAGGGCGCCCTGAACTGTGAGCTGGGTGGCGCTCGCGAGGGCGTCGTTGTTGGGGGCGAAGAGGAGTTGCATCACCCCGCTTCCGAAGGTCGGGCGGTTGACGCGCTCCCCCGGCGAGGTGAAGAGGACCTGTTCGATCATATCCCTGATATGGTCCTCTGTCCCTGTCTGGGCCGTGCGGCCCCTGCCGTCGAAGTGGAACGGGTAGTCTATCTGCATCTTCCTAGGACCCCTTCACTCTGAGCTGGGTGACGAGTACGTTGACCCCCGTGCCGTTGGGCGCGCACACGGCCTGGCTGTCCTGCAAGAGCACAGGCACACCACCAGCCCTGACCCGCAGGGCGCCCGTGACCCACTGGGCGGTCACGCAAGGAAGGGGACCAGCGGGGGTGGTGAACGGGCAGCCTGCGACCGTGTAAGGGGCGCTCTGGGTCACGACCGGTTGTCCCCCGACCTTCACGCGCGGGTTGGGTACAGTCGGTTGGGCCTGGCCTGCGTGAAGACAGAGCACGGTCGCCCCCTGGTGCAGGAGCATGCCCGGCACGATCAGATCACCTCCAGGGCGCCGCCGTTTATGGAGACCTGCGGGCCCGTGAGCTTAATGGATGCGCCCTGTCCGTTGGTTATCTCGACGCCCGTTGCGTTCATCACGACCTTCTGGCCACCCGAGGTCTCCAGGGTGATACCGCCTATCCCCGGCGTGTCGTCGAGGAGGACACTGTTGCCGCCTTCGGTCTTGATCAGGGTCTTCTTGTAAGGTGGGGCGAGGAGGATGGGCGGCACCTCTGCGGCCGAGCCGAACCAGCAACCCGACCACACGGGGTAGTCAGGGTCGCCGTGCTCGAACTCGATCCAGACCCCAGCCCCGACAGTGGGGAGCGCGAAGAAACCTACCCCGCTGCCGCCGAAAGGCGCGCATGGCATCGCCCATCCCGTCTCCCTGTCGCCCATCACGTCGGGCACCCTCGCCTTTATGCGCCCCGTTATGAGCGGGTCTTTGTTGTCCGTGACGACGCCGCGGTATTTGCCGTAGAAGGTCTCGCTCATGGCCTCACCACGGGCAGCAGCGCGCCCGTCCCTTCTCTGCTCAGCGTGAACTGCTGGGTGTAGACGTCGCGTGCGATCGTGTGCTTCACGCTGCGCACGTAGTAGTTGCCGCCGTAGGAGGCGCCAACCCCCCTGACCCCGACGAGCCTGCGCGCCCTCAAGACGTTGCCGTAGCGCACGGTGTCGAGCTCGCCGTCGCCCTTCACCGCGTCGGGGGCGTTCGTGGCCGTCGCGAGGGCCGTGATGGCTGCGCTGATGGGGCTCTGGTTCGCTGTCTCGCGCAGGAGCGTCTTTCGCTTTGCGGCCGCGGGGCTCGAAGAGAGCGGGGGTATCTTCAGGGATGGGAGGGAGGGGATGGGGAGGCTGATCTTCGTGATCGGCTCCGTGATCGAACCCTTCG
>CADDZK010000310.1 GCA_902812425.1 Actinomycetota bacterium | reverse complement strand
TGCCTAAGAAGCCAAGGATGGTAGGCGCAACGTCGTGGGTTGAGGCGTAGTAGTCGCTAGTCTTTCCCGCTCCCTTGCCCTCTGGGTGGCGGATCATGAACGGTATGTCCGTTACCTCAGGCCAGAGCACGTTGTCGGGCTTGCCCGTGTAGCCGTGCTCACCGTGGGCTACGCCGTGGTCTGCTAGGGCTATGAGGAGGGTGTTCTCGAAGAGGTTGAGTTCCTCCATCTTGTCGAGGAAGTGTCCGAGCCAGCGGTCCATCATCGTCAGCTCACCCGAGTAGCGCGCCTTCATCCTCTCGAGCTCGCGATCTGTGAGGTAGTCGCTCGGGCCGTAGATCACCGAGAACGGCTCTTTGTCGTGGTAGGGCTTGTCGTCGTACATCTTCACGTAGTCTATCGGCGGGTCCCAGGGCTCGTGCGGGTCGTAGCTGTCCACGGTGAGGAAGAAAGGTCCGCCCTTGCTCAGGAGCTCGAGGTAGTCCGCAGCCTGGGAGAAGACCATCGGCGAGAACCAGTCGGCCTCCGTCTTCCTCCCCTGCACGTTGGCGAAGTACTGGCGCATCTGGCCCGTCATGGCCGGCGGATTGCCCTTGACCAGGGCCTGGGCGACCTTGTCGCGCGGGTAGGTCCAGATCGGCTTGTAGTTGTCCGTCGTCTGGCCGCGGAAGAAGTCGAAGACATCGAAGCCGCGGTGCATGTCGTACGAGGGCTTCATCTGGTGCATGTTGTCCGTCACGAAGTACGTCCCGTAGCCGGCATCGCTCATCATCTGGGCGAGCGTTATCTGGTCCAGCGGGATGGGCTCCCAACCCTGCAAAATAATATCCTCGCCCTTGGGGGGCTTCCAGTTCCTGAAGGGCCAGGTCCGCCTGCCGGTATGGATGGCCCTCCTCGCGCAGATCGTCGGGATGGATTCCGGATACGCCTGGGTGAAGCGCAGGCTATCCTTAGCGAGGGCGTCGAGGTTGGGGCTGTGGATCCAATCGTTGCCGTAGGCGCCGACATGGTCCTTCCTCAGGGAGTCTATGATCACGAGCACCACGTTAGTGCCCTCTTTGAGGGTGGGGCGGCCATTCCTGATGTTGCGGATGCGCTCCGTGAGGTCGCAGCCCGTCGCGCCGAGCAGCGACGCTCCCGCGACCCCAGCGCCTGTCAGCTTGAGGAAATCTCTGCGGGTAAGTGTACGTGGTGTGCTCTGCCTCACGAGGCAAGAGGTTACTACGCAAGAGCACGCCCTACAAGCCTCTCGGGAGGGTCAGGACGTGAAGCGTGCTACGCGGGGCCGCGAGGGGGGCTGTTAGAATGGTCCCTATGAGGAGCATTATGGCCGTCGGGATCGGGGTTTTGCTGGCGCTCGTGATCGGCCTTCTCGTGGTGCAGGGGATCTTCGCACCGCTCTTCACGCGCATCTTCGGCCTCAAGCTGGCAGGCCCGGCGGCCCTCCCGCTCGTCCTACTCGTCTTCGCCGCAGCTTTCTCTTTCTATTTCGGGGGGATGGCCGCCAGCTACAAGGCCCCCTTCCGCCACCGCCTGCACGGGGTTCTGGTAGTCCCTGCGGCCTTCGCCCTCTCCTTGGGGCTCAACCTCGCCCTCGGGAAGGGCTTCCTGCCCGGCGTCGAGAGTGCGGGGACCGCTGCGCTCGTGGTGGTCTTCCTGGCCGTCTCCGTCGCCGCCGCCTACGTCGGGGCCCACCGCGGAGAGGCGCTCTACGCCCACAATCGGAAGGTCGCGCGGCGGCTCCGCCGCTAGAGTCTCTTTAGCCGCCTAGCGGGCCTGGACCCCGATCATCAGTCGTCCCCTCGAGTCCATCCTGGCGTTGGGCTGCTGGCTCGACTCTTCGACCTCGGCCGAGTCGTCGCCCGCACCGGTGAGGTATACCCTGGGTTCCTCGACCCCCTCCGTCGGGTCGGAGACGTAGCGGCGCCAGGCCATGTCGCCCCACAGGAAGGTGAGCGTAGGCTTACCCGGGGTCCCTTCGTCCAGGCCGGCGTGGACCCTCGGGAGGCCGAGGGCCTTCGAGATTGAGGCGACGGTCCTCGCGTGCTCGCTCTCGTTGAAGAGCGCGATCCCTTCCCTGAGGCGGCGTTCCGGGTCGGAGAGCCTGTCGAGGCTCTCGAGGGCCTTCTGTAGCTCTTCGGCGTTGCGCCGGCTCTCTTCCCTCGCCTCCCTGAGCCTGGCCTCCAGATCCTGTATCTTCTCTTCTGCGAGAATCTTCTGTGCCTCGACCTCCTCCAGACGCCCCGCGTCCTCGGTCTCCCCGGCGCCTTCCTGATCGGCCCCGATACCTGAAGGCTCCTCGCCGCCCGAGCGGATCTCGGAGAGTACTGACTCGAGGTCGTTCCTCTGGGCCTCGGACTCCTCGAGGGCCTCTTCCAGTTCGGTGATGCGGCTCTCGTAGTCGGAGATCTCCGCCCCGAAACGCTCTATTACGCGCTGGAGGTCCTCCTCGGCCGAGGACTTCTGGGCGAGCCTCGCGGCCTCGAGCTCCGTCAGGCGCGCCGTGTAGGCGCGCACCTCGGTCTCGCGCTGTATCTTCGCCTCCATGAGACGCTCCTCAAGGGCCCAGGTCTCGGACTTCCTACGCTCGTCCTCTGCCGCGAGCCGCTCCTCGTGCTCGCGCCTCAGGTGCGCCGTCTCCTCAGCGTGGCGCGCCCGGAGCGCCCTGTTGTCCGCCTCGCGCTGGGCCTGGATGGCAGCGACCCTGCGGTCTGCCGACTCCTTCGCCTCGGCGAGCCTCGCCACGTGCGCCTTTCTCAGTTCGTTCTCGCGCCTCTCAGCGAGCGCCTTGACCTCCCGCAGCTCCTTCTTGCGCCTCTCCTCCGAAGCCTCGCGAGCCGCTTCGAGCTCCTCGCGCAGCGACTCTATCTCGCGCTGCTGCGTCTCGACTACGGCCTGGTAGTCGTTCTGGAGTTCGAGCTCTCGTCCCGCAGCCGCGTTCCTGAGCGCCTGCAGGGCCTGAGCCTGACGGTCGTCGGCGGCGCTTCGCTCCTCGGCGAGCCTGCGCTCGAAGTCTTCCCTCAGCGACCGCTCCAGGGAACTCGCCCGCTCGTCGGCCGCCCGTCGGGCCGACTCGAGCTCGGTCGCGTGGCGTGCCTCCTGTTCCTGGTAGCTCGTCCTCAGCTGCTCCTCCCAGTGCTCGGAGGCGCTCCTGAGGGCTTCGATCTCCTCCCTGTAGCGTGCCTCTAAAGCCTCGCGCTCGCGCCGGAACTCTTCCTTGAGGGTGTCGAGGCGTGACTCCGAGGAGGCGGCGTCAACGTCGGCTATGCGCTGCTCTTCGAGCCTGCGGCGCACCTCGGCAAGCTCGTTTATGTGCTCGTTGCTGAGGCGGAGTTGCTCGTCGGCGTGTCGCTGTTTGAGCGCGGAGATCTCCGCCCGTAGCTCCTCGACCTCCCGCTCGGCGCTGGCGCGTGCCTGTTCCCTCTCCTCCAGCGTGTTGGCCCGGGAGGAGACCTCCTCCTGCGCCGCCTTCAGCGCCATGGCCGCCTGCTCCAGGTCGCCCCTGAGGTGCGCCACCTCCTGCTCCAGGCTCTCGATGAGGGCGCCTGCCGCCTCCATGCCCTCCGCGAGCCCGGCCGCCGTCTCCCTGGGATCCTCGCTCATGATCGCCTCTCCTGTATCACCCTCCATGCCACCTTCTCGAAAGGGTAACTCCTGGCAGTCGCGTGGTAAAGCCCCGCTGCGGGGTCAGGATGGTCTCTCTTTAGGTGGCTGCGAGCGCTCGAGTACCGTGCGGGAGCTACTCTGTAGTTACTCGTCCTCGGTGCATTCGGGGCAAAGACCCTCGACGACCATCGTCGCGCGGGTGACCCTGTAAGGGGTGTTGGCGCTGATGCGCTCCTCCACACCGCCGAGTGCGACGCCTGGGATCTCGGAGACCTTACCGCACCTGACGCACCTGATGTCGAGGTGGGGCTCGACGTTGAGGTCGTAGCGCGTGGGAGACTCGGACCAGTGCTTGGAGTCTATGACGCCTACCTCTTCCAGCACGGAGAGCGCCTGGTAGACCGTGCCGAGCGCCACGCGCGGGTTCTTACGCTTGACGATCAGGTAGACGTCCTCGGCAGAGGGATGTCCTTCGGCCTCGGACAGAGCCTCGAGAACGGCCCTGCGCTGGGAGGTGAGGGTGTAGCCCGACCTGCGTAGCTTCTCCCGTATGCCGGATTCGAGCACGCTGGACGTATCTTCTTGCGATGTTCGACGATCAGTAACCATTCCTGTTTTTAGAGTTTATCATACGGCGTTTTTCGTGCTCCGCTCCGATACCTGTTGCCGTCTCAATCTTGGGGGCATGAAGAAGGGCCGGTTCAACACCGGCCCTTCTTCGATCGGGCGTCCTTTGGTAGTCCTCTGCCCGAACTGACCCTGATGTCAGAGTCGCGCTATTACGATGAGCAGACCACGTAAGCCTTTATGTTGCCGGAGCTGCCCGAGTTGTTGTTGGCCGTCACGGACCAGCCTGTTGGCGTCAAGGAGCCTTCGGTCAGCGGCGCGTTCTTGAAGCTATTGATCGAGTTGCTGCTCGCTATGTATCCACCGCTCACGGCCTTCTCGCCCGCATTGCACTTTGCCTCGACGGTTATGTCCGACCTGCCAGGGATGGTGGTGAGGACGCTCTCGCGGACCTGCATACTAACGATACCAGGATCGCCCTTGGGCCCTTGTGGTCCCTGCTCGCCCTGAGGTCCTCTCTCGCCCTGCGGACCCTGCGGGCCAGTAGCGCCGTCCTTGCCGTCGAGGCCAGGGGCACCGTCCTTGCCGGGAGCGCCTGGGTCGCCCTTCTCGCCCTTGAGGCTGCCCAGAAAGTCCCCTAGCGAGCCCTGGTTGCCCTCGCCGAGCCAGAGTTGATATGCGCTCTTACCGTCGAGACCAGGAGCACCATCCTTACCAT
>CADDZK010000309.1 GCA_902812425.1 Actinomycetota bacterium | reverse complement strand
GTTCCGGTCGGGACGACAGGCTTGCAGGATGCGCCGGAGAAGACAGGATCTTAGGCCTCGCGGGCGACGATGGGCTCTCCGGTGGTGGCGGTGGCGACGAGCTCTACGGCGGTCCCGACCGCGACGTGCTGCTCGGCGGCGCGGGGGACGACTTCCTCGAGACCAAGGACGGCGAGCGGGACTACGTGGACTGCGGTCCCGGCGAGGACGTGGCCAGCGTGGACATGCGAGACCGCGTCTCGCGCACCTGCGAGACGGTATACGCCGCCTGATCCGGCGGCGCAGGGCGGTCTTTCAGGCGACGAACCGCCAGCTCACGAAGAGCGCGCACAGGGCCACCGATGCGGCTGTGCTCAGGAACAGAAATCCGCCGAAGAGGACTCTGTTTCTGGAGAGGAGCCCGAGCACGATGAAGATGGGGAACGCGACGAGGACGTAGCGCGGGGTGCCCATAAGCGGGCTCTCAGGCGTCCCGAAGAGCGTGGCAGGGGCGACGAGCAACAGACCGTAGATGGTGAGGGAGAGGGGCAGGTCACGCAACCCAACAAGCAACACGACGACGGCGAACACGAAGAAGGCCAGGTTGAAAAGGTTGTCCGCTTTCGCCAGATGGTCCGCCAGGCTTCCCAGGGAAGGATGCGCCCAGAGCCACGGCTCGATCAATCTGCCAGCCCCCTCGACGGCGGATGCCCAGGCTCTACCCGCGGTGGAGAGCGGCCCTGTGGCATGCCTTCCCCAGTTCTTCTGCGCTGAGTAGAAGAGAAGAGGGTCTCCAAACCTCACCCACAAATACCCCATGTACACTATGAGCCCCGACGGCGCTAGTGCCAGATAGAGTCCCTCCCTCCTCTTCCCTTCCCATCCTCCCTGCGCTACTATCCACTCATAAGCTAGCGGCACTACCAAGAATATCCCCACATTCCTCGTAGCCGCTGCAAACCCCGCCAAAATGCACCCAAGCAGTAGATCCTTCCTCACCCTGACAGCCCATATCGCCCCACAAGAGAGTGCCAGAAAGAGGCTCTCGGTGTAGGCAGCGTTCAAAAAGAAGGTGGTCGGGAAGAAGGCCAGGCACAGCACAGTACCCCTTGCCACCTCTTTACCCCACCCCTGCAGGGCAATGTGGTAGAGAAAGTAAAGAGCGAAGGGCAAAAACATCAAAGAGAGAAGAGGACCCCAGACTGAGAGGGCTTCTTTAGAGAGAGGACCTCCGAACAGTTGTGCGAAGGATCTCATAAGCAGTGGATACAAAGGAAAGAAGGCAGGGGAGACGTTGGCCGGGGGGTTGAGGTAACCGCTGATGGCCAGTTGCACGTAGTGCTCTCCGTCCCAGTGAGACCAGATGTTCATGGTCCCTGGGGGCATGTCCAGGGTTACTCTCTGAAAGGGAGAAGTCGGCACCACCCTTGAGAGGAGGGAGCCCGAGAGGAGGTAGAGAAGGCGGCTCGCGGCGTAGACCGCGAGCACGAAGCCCACACCAGTGCTCTTCCGGTTCTCGTAGTCCATCCCTGGCCCAGAATCTTTTGCGGGGCTGCGGCTAGAGTAGCGGGGGAATTATACCCGTGCGTCCTTCCGACTAGGAAGACCCGCGGCGCTCCACGATCAGGACGTCCCTGTTCTCGAAGTCGGTCCTGTACAGGTTCGGGTAGCTCTGGAAGGAGCGCCAGTAGTCCTGGATTGGTCTATCCGGCATGTTCTTGTAGAGGACGATGTAGCGTACGTCGTAGGTCCTGAGGATCTTGTCCGTCCGCGCGTTGTTCGGGTGCGTCACCACCCAGAGAACGTCCCACAGCGGTTTGGGCCCCGTGGGGGGCAGGTCTCTCGGGTGTATGAGTTGGCCAAGCTCGAACGACTGGAGGGCCGAGTAGTGTCCCATGGCGAGCATCATGCGGCTCGGCACCTGGTTGACTTGCGGGCTGACGATGATGTTGCCGCCGGTGTTGTGGTCTTCGAGCCACTCCCCGGCGGCGGCGATCTGGGGCGTTATCGTCATCTGGATGCTGGGGCCCGAGGCCCACTTGAGGCTCTGCGCCATCTGCACGCCGACGAGCGTCACGCAGAGGAGCACCGCCACGGAGGTCGCGAAGACCGCGGCGACCCGCCCGCTCCTCGAGAGCGTACTCCTCAAGATGGTCACGAGGGCCAGGGCTGCGAGCAGAGCCAGCGGCACCCCGAGGTCGCGTCCGAAGCGCTGGGGGAATCCCGTAAGCGAAGCGCGGCTGCCGACGAACAAGAGCAGGGTCCACAGAAACAGCGTCAAGTGCGCTATCGCGGCGGGTATGCTCATCCGCCTCCTCGCGTCGCCGAACAGCAGGAACATCCCGAGCAGGCCGAGCCAGGCCACGGGTTGCGAGACCATCGTCCCTAGCAGGAAGCTGATCTCGTACGGTCTCTGTGTACCGACCGCCATCGCGACGGCGTTGTCCGTGGTGCTCTGGCCCGGACCGCCTGCGAGCCCGGCGAGCACCTGCCCGAGATCGTAGGTGTTCCACGCGTACACGACCGAGAGAGAACCGAGGAGGGCGAACGAGAGCAGGAGTGGAACACCCCTTCTCCTGTCGCGGAAGAGCAAGGGTAATACGAAGTACACCCCGACCAGCGCGAGCAGGACGGCCAGGTACATGCTCGCGACGGGATGGTAGAGCACGACCGAGGAGCCGAGGATCGCAAGCAGCAGACCGGTGCGCGCTGATGGCGCAGAGTAGACGCCGACGAGGGAGGCGAGGGCGAGGACCATCAGGAACTGCGAGGTCACCAGGTTCGGGTACATCGCGTCGTTGAAGTAGTAGTAGGTGCCGCCGAGGAGCACGGTGAGGAGCGCCGCAGCCACCCCGTACTCGGGACCCCACATGCGCATCGCGAGGGTGTAGAGGGCCAGGGCCACAAGGAGGAGCAGTGCGGGGGCGAGGACGGGGAAGATCTCCAGCGGCTCCAGGCCGCTCAGGCGTGAGACCTCGGCCGTCATCGTGTGAAAGCCGGGAGGGTAGATGAGGTAGGGTTGGATCTTCCCCACGGTCATCATCCGGTCCGCCATCACGGCGTGGGAGTAAAGGTCCACGCCGCGCATGAAAGGCCAGTCATGCAGTACGGGCCCGAGGTACCCGCGCGCCAGCGCCAGCAGGAGCACCGCGGGCAGCAAAAGACGGCGCAGACCCGGTCGCAGGAGCGGTGGAGACTCCACCGCTCTCTCGCCGAGAGGTGCCGTACGCGGGGACGTGACGAGGTGCGTGATCCCCGCCGCAAACACGAGCAGGGCGACCGTTATCAGGACCAGGGGGCCGGGATCTACCACACCCGTGATGGGTATCTCGACGGGCACGCCGGGGATCACGCCGATCATCACCCCGAGCGCGAGGCCGAACGCGGGCACGAGCAGCGCCAGCGTGGGCACACTGAGGGCAGAGACGGGTACTGGGAAGACGGGATCATCGAGGCCCTTGGCCGCGCCGAACCGGAGATATGCCCCGAGCCCCGACAGGAACACGACCAGCGCGCAACCCAGGGCCACCGGGAGCGTGATGCCCATCCCAAGAAGCCGCGTCGGTATCAGAGCCACGGCGGATACCAGCGCCATCGAGAGCGCCGTCGAATAGGTGAGCCGCTCGGCGTAGTCCCCGCTATCACGCAGCAGCCCGGCCCAGAACCACCCTGGCGCGACGGCGACGACGAGCGCCGCCAGGAGCGCCCGGATCAGGTCAAAGAGCACGCCTCACTCTCCCTGTATCCATCGTCGAACGCACGCCGGATAGCTTAGCAAGGTGCTCCGGAACCGCCACCCCCTCGGCGCGCTATCCCTGGACATGTAACCAACTCTTAACACAATTTTGTGATGCGTTTAACTTTGGAGATCCAGCTTCCCGAGACGCTAGTCCCCGCGCGGCGCGAAGATGATAACGCTCCCGTTCTCGAAGACCTTTCTGTAGAGGCCCTTCTGGAGTGCGAAGGGACGCCAGTCCACACCGGGGTAGCGTTTGTGAAACACGACGTAGCGGACGTCGTTCTCCTTGATGAGCTGTGCCGTGTGTTCGCCAGCAGGGTGCTTTAGTATCCACAGGGCGTCCCACAGCGGGCCTGCGCCGAAGGGCGGCAGATCCCTGTCGCGCCGTATCCTGGCTGCGTCGTAGGACTGCATCCTTGTGTACCCGCCGAACGCGAGCATGGCGCGGCTAGGGACGTATTCGAGGTAAGGGGTCGCGACGATGCTGCCACCGTCGTTGTGGTGCTTGAGCCACGTGCCGGCGGCGACGATCTCGGCCGGTGCCGGTCTGTCCTTGAGGCGCGTGCTCGGCCCCGAGGCCTGCTCCAGGTTCAGGACGGATTGCGCCCCAACGAGGCTCGCGCAGAGGACGACCGCGAGCAGAGCCGCCGCGAAGAGTGTCCGCCCGCCGGGCCGAAGCGGAGGGAGCGACCGCAGCACGGTCACGAGGGCGAGGGCTGCGAGCAGGGCCAGGGGCACGCCGAGGTCACGCTCGAAGCGATCGGGGAAGCCGCTGTAGGAGGTCAGGCTGCCAGCGAACAGCAGCACCGTCCACACCAGCAGGGTGAGGCGCGCCAGCGTGTCCGGCGTACCCCTAGCGTTTTTCTTGCTACCCGCGAGGAGGAGCGGCAGGCCGAGCAGGCCGAGCCAGAGTACGGGATGTGAGAGCGTCGTCAGGAAGTGTCCAGGGCCGTTCGCCGGCTTGGTGCCTATCGCCATGGCCACGGCTTCTCCGCCCCTCCCCGTCCCCGAGCCGCCGAAAATCCCTGCGACCAGGCTCGGCAGGTCGTAGGTATCCCAGGCGTAGAGCACGGAGAGGAGGCCGAGGAGTGCGAGCGAGATCAGGAGGTAGATACCCCTCCTCCGGTCGTTGAGTAGCAGGTAGGGCAGGAAGAGGACGCAGATCACCCCGAGAAGCACGGCGAGGCTGTAGC
>CADDZK010000308.1 GCA_902812425.1 Actinomycetota bacterium | reverse complement strand
CATGCTCTTACCGCCGAGCATGAGGACGCGCTCGCGCATCCCCGTGAGCCCCGTCCCGTAGGAAGTCTCAGGCCCGAAACCCCTGCCATCGTCCTCGATCTCCACGAGGACCTCGCTGTTCACCGTACCGAGGGTAACGGTAGCGCGACTCGCACCGGAGTGGCGCCTGACGTTCGCGAGTGCCTCCTGGACGACGCGCACCACCTCGATACCGGAAGCCCCCGAGATCGTTACCGGGAACTCCTCTTCCACGATCAGCTCGAACTGGCATCCTTCGCCGATCTGGCGGTTGAGATCGACGATCGACTCGACGGCGCACACCAGCGGCTGCTCCCTGACGCTCTCGAGCCTGAGGTCGTAGATGGCGTCGCGCAGGCCTCCCACGGCCCTCTTGAGCGCCTCTATCTGGCGGCCCGTCTCCGCGTGACGGTCCGCGCTCTCCGGCATCCTCCTCAGAACCTGCATCGACTGCAGGGCGTACGTAAGGTCCTGTAGTACGACGTCGTGCAGCTCGCGGGCCAGCCTGCGGCGCTCGGCCTCCCTGATGTCGCGCAGGGCCTGCTCGGCCCGCTTGCGCTCGGTAATGTCTTCTGCCGTACCCTCGTAGCCTGCGAGCTCACCTGCAGCGTCATAGACGGCGCGCGCGTTTACCGAGGCCCACACGGGGTTACCGTCCCTACGGCGCATCTGTATCTCGAAGCCGCTCACGAAACCGTCTCGCACGGCGAGCCTGTAGAACTCCTCCCTGCGTTCCGGATCGATGTAGAGCTGGTCCCCGATATCGGAGATGGCCTCGAGCAGCTCATCCGGGGACTCGTAGCCGAACATGCGGGCCATCGCCGGATTCGCCGTCAGAAACTGCCCATCGACGGTGGTCTGGAAGATCCCCTCGACAGCGTTCTCAAAGATCGAACGGTACTTCTCCTCGGCCCGCCTGCGCTCCTCCTCGGCCTCCTTGCGATCCGTGATGTCCTCGTGGACGAGCACTACCTCCTTGATGTTCTGCTCAGCATCTATTACAGGGTAGATGAAAGCCTGCACCCAACGATGGGCGACCTCGCTCACGCTGGGAATGGTCTCACCAGGCTCGTACTTGACGGGTGGTATGGCCGTGGCCTTCCCCGCGAAGCCCCGCTCGATGTACGGCATTACGCCTTTCTCGATGAGTTGCGCGTCCTGAAGGACGTTGTATCCAGGTATCTGCTCGAGCGTCACGCCCCAGAGCTCCTCCCACGCCCGGTTTACGCGCAGCGTCCTGCCGTCGGGGGAGAAGATCTGGGTGCTAAGGGGGGACTGCTCGATCATCTGCCTGAAACGCGCCTCCGAGACGCGCAGGGCGACCTCGGCCTCCCGCCTTTCGCGGCGCACCTCGGCCTCCCTGAGCTCCCGCTCGATGGCGCTGTTGAGCCTGGCGAGGTTGTCCTTCATGAGGTAGTCGTGGGCCCCCGCCTTCATGGCGGCGACGGCCGCGTCCTCGCCGATCTGACCGCTCACGATGATGAAAGGCAGGTCCACAAAGCCCTTGCGCCTGAGCAAAGCGAGCGCCGCCGAAGAGCTGAAGGCTGGCATGGAGTGGTCTGAGATGACGAGGTCCCAGCTGCGCCCGTCGAGCGCGGCCTCCATGGCCGCCGCCGTGTCGACCCGCTCCCAGACGGGGTCGTAGCCGCCCCTGCGCAACCTCCTGACCAGGAGCAGCGCGTCGTCCTCCGAGTCCTCGACGAGCAAGACTTTGAGCGGCGTACTCATTCAGGCACCACTCCTACAGGGTTCGCGCAGGTCACCGCCAGCGCCGCCACGCAAGTATCGCGGGTCCAGGTCCAACTGCTCTTGCACCTTCACGATCAGTGTCGCGCCCATCGCACCGGGCCTACATTCTATTGTCCCCGGTGCGTTGTGGCAAATCGCGGCCCACGCTCGAAACTCGTGAAAATCACTCATTTGGGGGATACGCCGGAGTCCGTAGCGCGAATATCATGGGGACGTCCGTACTCTTGTATACAAGCAGTCATGAACAGGAAGGAGCGAAGATGCAAGAAGAACGCAACCTCGGCGATAGCAGGGAACAAGTCTCCGACGGACAGGTCGGAGCCCACCCCGAGACGATGAGCGCGCAGGACGAGCGGATGTGGTCCATAATCGCCCACCTCAGCGTGCTCGTGATGCCTATAGGGGCCCTGCTCGTCTGGCTGCTCTACAAGGACCGTTCCGAGAGGGTGCGCTTCCACGCCCTGCAGGCACTCTGGTACCAGATAGCCTGGATCGTGATCCTCGTGGCTTACAGTGTCGTCAGCACCGTACTGAGCATAGTCATTATCGGCATCTTCATGTTCTTCTTGCTGCCTATCCTGGCGCTGGTTCCGCTGGTGCACGGTTGCTACGCGGCCTACCAGGTCAGCCAGGGGGTGGAGTACCGCTACCCGTACATCGCTGACAGGATAGAGGGTCAGCGAGGCGTCATCTAAGGTCCTGCTGTAGCCATACCGCTCGGCAACTCGACATGCCGCGGCGATGCGCTAGACTGCCAGGGAGGACCGGAGCATGCAGGCCCTCGGTAAAAACCGAACCCCCCGACGGGCTCGAGGCGAGATGAAGAACAAGATCATCCTCCTTGTCGAGGACAATCCCGACGACGAGTTGCTCACCCTGCGGGCGCTCAAGAAGAACGGCGTCCTGAACGAAGTCGTCGTCGCCCACGACGGGGTCGAGGCCCTAGATTACCTCTTCGCGAGCGGACCCCATTCGGGAAGGGACGCAGGTCTCATGCCGCAGTTGATCCTGCTCGACCTCAAGCTACCCAGGGTAGACGGGCTCGAGGTGCTCAAGCGCCTGCGCTCCGACGAGAGGACGCGGCTCTTGCCCGTGGTCATCCTGACCTCCTCCAAGGAGCAACAGGACATGCTCGACGGCTACGGCCTAGGCGCCAACAGCTACGTCCGCAAGCCGGTCAATTTCGAGCAGTTCGTCAGGGCCGTCGAGCAGCTCAAGCTCTACTGGCTGGTACTTAACGAGGCCCCGCCCGGAGGCGTGTAGCCTTGATGAAGCCCGGGCTCGCGGCGCTGGGGCGGGGCAGACGGCTCCTGGGGGAGCAACTGGGTCGAACGGCCGTCGCCTACGCTGTGCTGGTGGTCGCGCTGCTCCTGACGGGCATCGCCTACCTCTACGTCAATCACGACGTAGAGCAGCGCGAGAGAGCGCGTTTCGAGGAGAGCACACAGGCCACCAAGCGCGCCGTGGACAGGCGCATGGACACCTACATAGACGCGACGCTCGACGGGCGGGGCCTCTTCGCCGCCAGCGAACACGTCACGCGCGAGGAGTGGAGCAGCTACGTCGCAGGCAGCGAGCTGGAGCGCCGCTACCCGGGCATACAGGCGATCGCCTACGCCGAACGCGTGCCCCTGGATAAGAAGGGCTCCTTCGTCGAACGCGTCAGGAGGGAGGGCCTCTCCTCCTACGACCTCAGGCCCGCGGGGGCGCGCTACGAGTACTTCCCGCTCACCTACGTCGCGCCGTCAGATAAGGCCAACAGGCCGCTCCTTGGCTACGACTTCTACGCGGACAGGGTGAGCCGCGACGCCATGGAGCAGGCGAGGGACACGGGCCTACCGAGGGCGTCAGGCAAAGTGGACCTCGGGAAGGCGGGCCTCTCCAAGCAGTCGGGCTTTCTCGTCTACACGCCCGTCTACCGCCACGGCGCGCCGGACGAGACCACGGACGAGCGCCGCCAGGCGTTGCAGGGGTTCATCGTCAGCGTCTTCCGCACGGACAAGTTGCTGGGGGGGATCTTCCGCGGGGAGCCCGGACCAAGGGTGGACTTCGAGATCTTCGACGGGGCCGAGTTCACGAGAGCCAATCTTCTGCACGACGACGACGGGGTGCTGCACGCCGGAGATGCCTCCTACGACCCGCGCTTCGAGGACATGAGCACGCTCGAGGTGGCTGGCAGGATCTGGAGCCTCTACTTCAGCACGCCGCCGAGCTTCGAGCCGGGCTGGCGAAGCAACCTGCCGCTCTTCGTGCTGTTCGGCGGGCTTGCTATAAGCCTGATGCTCTTCGGCATAACGTGGGTGCTCTCGAACAACCGCATACACGCAGAGCGCGTCGGCCTCGAGCTGGAAGCCGCCAACGAGGAACTGGAGAACGCTAACAGGGATCTCGAGGAGACGAACAGGGAGCTGGAAGGGGCCAACAGGGAGCTCGAGGCCTTCTCCTACTCGGTCTCCCACGACCTGAGGGCGCCTTTAAGGAGCATCGAGGGCTTCTCCCAGATACTCCTCGAAGACTACGCCGAGCACCTCGACGATGAGGGGCGCGGCTACCTCGGCAGGGTGCGGGCGGCGAGCAGACGCATGGCGCTCCTCATAGACGACCTCCTCGACCTCTCGCGGGTGACGCGCACGGAGATGCGCCGCCGGAGTGTCGACCTGAGCGCCCTGGCCCGCGACATCTCGGAGGAGCTGAGGAAATCCCAACCGGAACGCAAGGTGGACTTCGAGATAGAAGCTGACCTCGTCGCCGAAGGGGATGCCCGCCTCCTGCGGGTAGCGTTGTGGAACCTCCTCGAGAACGCCTGGAAGTTCACCGAGAAGGTGCCAGATCCGAGAATAGAGTTTGCGAGCACCCTTCGCGAGGGGCGGCGCGTCTACCGCGTCACGGACAACGGGGCCGGCTTCGACCAGGCTTACGCAGACAAGCTATTCGGGGCCTTCCAGAGGCTGCATTCCCCGGAGGAGTTCGAGGGGACTGGTATCGGCCTTGCGACCGTGGCGAGGATAGTGCACCGCCACGGCGGAGAGGTGTGGGCCAGAGGGAGGGTCGGGGAGGGGGCGGCCTTCTTCTTCACGCTGGGACGATGAACGGTACGACGAACGACGAACGACGCGCGCTCACCCGCCTGGACTTCTTGAGGCTCGGCGGCGCCGGGCTCGTGG
>CADDZK010000307.1 GCA_902812425.1 Actinomycetota bacterium | reverse complement strand
GTCCTTGACGCCCTCGGCTTCGAGGCGGGTGAGGATCTCACCCGCCCGTTCCGTTACCTGCGGCGGGAGCCCGGCGAGCTTCGCGACGTGGACGCCGTAGGATGAGGACTCCGCGCCTGCCTCTATTCTGTGCAGGAACACGATCTCACCCCCCACCTCCTCGACGCTGGCCTTGTAGTTGCGGCAGCCCGGCAATATCTCCGCGAGCCGCGTTAGCTCGTGGTAATGCGTCGCGAAGAGCGTGAGGGCCTGCACGTCGTCGTGCAGGTACTCGGCGATGGCCCAGGCGAGGCTCATCCCGTCGTAGGTCGATGTGCCGCGCCCCACCTCGTCCAGGATGACCAGACTACGCTCCGTAGCCGAGTTCAAAATGCTCGCGGCCTCGGTCATCTCGACCATGAACGTCGACTCCCCGCTCGCCAGCCTGTCCTCCGCCCCTACCCGCGTGAAGATGCGGTCGACGACGCCTAAAGAGGCCTCGTCTGCGGGGACGTAGGAGCCGGTCTGGGCGAGCAGGGCTATGAGGGCGACCTGCCTGAGATACACGGACTTCCCGGCCATGTTCGGGCCTGTGATGATCTGGAGCCGCGAGTCTCCGTCTACCTCGGAGTCGTTGGGGACGAAGGGCATCTCCAGGTTGTGCTCGACGACGGGATGCCGTCCGCCGGAGATACGAAGGCCGCGGTCTTCCGTGACCTCGGGGCGACAGTAGCGCAGCTCGGTAGCCGCGGCGGCGAAGGAGGAGATCACGTCGACGACGGCGACGGCGCGCGAGATCTTCTGCAGCTCGGGAGCGGCCTCCTTGACGGCGGCGCGGATCTCGGCGAGGATCCTGCGCTCGATGCGCTCGACCTCGTCGCGGGCGCCGAGCATCCTTGATTCGTGCTCCTTCAGTTCGACCGTGACGTAGCGGGCGTTGTGCTTGAGCGCCTTGCGGTGCTGGTAGCGCTCGGGGACCGCGCTCGTCTCCCTGCCTGCGACCTCTATGAAGTACCCCTCGCCGTCCCTGTAGCCGACCTTGAGGGTCTTCAGCCCCGTCTTGAGCCTCTCTTCGGCCTCGAAGCGCGTCAGCCACTCGTGGGCCCCATCGCGGAACGTGCGCGCTTCGTCGAGCTCCTCCGAGTATCCCGGGCGGATGATCTCACCGCTCGCCTCGGAGATCGCAGCTGCTACGAGTTCCCGCACCCCAGGCGGCTCCTCCATCGCCCCGAGCACCCGCGAGAGCAGAGAAGAACCCGACGACGCCGGCTCAAGCGTCTCCCTGAGGGGTCCGATCTCCTCCAGAGCACCCTTGAGCGAGAGCAGGTCGCCCGGCGAGGCGGAGAGACGCACGATGCGCGTTGCGATGCGCTCGACGTCGGGGATGCGCCCGAGGTGCTCGCGCACCTCCTCGCGCAGCATGTAGTCGGAGGCGAGCGCGTCGACGGCCCCGAGACGCTGCCTTATGCGGTCCACCTCCAGGAGGGGCCGCTCCAGCCAGCGTCTGAGCGCGCGCTGTCCCATCGGGGTGCGGGTACGGTCTATGGTCTCTACCAGCTCGTCGAGGCCCAGGTTGCGCCTCGTGGCGGCGTCGAGGACCATCCCTGATCCGGGGTCGTAGGGACGGAAGGTAACGACCTGCTCGGGCGGGTTGCCGCCGCGCATGGAGGCGAGGTAATGGATCAGGGCGCCCGCGGCACCGAGGAGCGCGGATCTCCCTTCGAGCCCGTAGCCCTTGAGCCCGGAGACGTGGAAGTGTCTCTTTATGGCCTGTTCCCCCGCGGAAGGCTCGAACGTCCAGCGCGGGGCGGAACTGACGGTGGCCCGCACCTTCGGCAGGTTCTCGGCCGCGGTACGCTCGGGGACGACGATCTCACGCGGCGACCACCGCTCGAGCTCGGCGGCTAGCCCTTCCTCGGGCACCTCTGTGCCCGTGAACTCGCCCGTCGAAGCCTCGACAACGGCTATGCCGGCCCGGCCGTCCCTGACGACGAACGCCGCCAGGTAATTGGCGTGTCCCGCCGAGAGGACGTTGTCCTCGATAACGGTGCCAGGCGTGAGTATACGGGTCACCTCGCGCGTGAACTGCTTGGGTTTCGTCGGATGCTGCCGCTGCTCGGCGACGGCGACGGAGTAACCCTTCCTGAGGAGCGTAGCCAGATGTTCCTGCAAAGCGTGTCCGGGGACCCCGGCGAGAGGGACGCGTCCCTCTCCCGCCGCCTCTCGGCTCGTCAGCCGGATCGAGAGCGCCTGCGAGATCCTCTTCGCGTCCTCCTCGAAGGTCTCGAAGAACGTACCTACTTGGTAGAAGAGAATCGTCCCCGGAGGAAGTTGGGCTTTGAGTTCGGCGTAGCGTCCGAGCATGGAGCTATTCTACGGCGAGACCCTCCCTCCGTCAGCCCCGAATCGTGGTGCTGGCCAGGATCACAGGATAGCTATTACCGCGCCAACGACGAACGCCAGATAGAACAGGCCGCCGATCATCAACCACCCTGCCCTCAGCTTCCCCGAGCGCCGGAGCCCGACGTAGATGAGTCCCCCGGAAATCAGGGCGAGCACCACGGCGAAGAGGTCGAGCGGCGCGAGGTTCCACGGCGTAAACAGTACACCGAACGCCACTGGTATGGTGCTCTGGAACATCATCGCGCCCGTAACGTTGCCGAGGGCTAGGGTGTCCTTGCCGTCCCTCATCCAGAAGATGGAGTTGAACTTCTCGGGCAGCTCTGTCGCCAGGGGCGCGAGGACGAGCGCTATGAGCCCGGCGGGCAGACCAAGGGCCGCGGCGGCGTGCTCGACCGCGTCCACGAAGAAGTGCGCCCCCGCCAGGATGACCCCGAGGCTAGCGAGCGTCTGGAAGACGACGGCGAAGAGCGGTGGGTCCTGCCTGCGCGGCAGAATGAGAAGCCTCTCCGGCACCTCCTCGAGATGCTCGCCGGAGGCGAGGGTTCGCCTGACGTAGAGGCCGTAGCCGAGGGCGAGCACGAGGGCCACCACGACCTTGAGGTAGAGTGGCAGCTCCACCAGCCCGACGCCGGCGGCCACGGCGAAGAAGATGAGGAAGAACCCGACGTCCCTGCGTATGGTCGCAGCGTCGATGCGCAGATCCGTTCCCTGCTCCCTGCGTCGCCGGAAGATTAGCGCCGAGACCCCGACGACGAACATAGCGAGGGTAGCCAGCATGAACGGTGCGCCGAGTATCGCCCCTATGCCTATGAGGGCGCCTTCTCCCGAGGCGCTACCGGTGAGAACGGGCTCCAGGATGGCGACTATGGCGATCATGCTCTCGGGCAAAGCGGTGCCTACGGCGGCGAGCAAGCTGCCCACGGCCCCCTGGCGCATCCCGAGCCTCCCCCCGAGTATCTCGACGGCGTTCGTAAAGAAGGCGGCCCCGAGCAGTATCCCCACCAGCGCAACTATGAACTCTATCGTCGTTATCAAATCGAACCTCTCTCTTCTCTATACTCGACTTTATTCCAGATTTGCGCTCCTTTACTCACGCCTGTCTTCTCCAGCGAGGGAAGGATGGAGTCCGCGGACATCACGCTGAACGGGAAGTGAGACGAAGCGACTCGGAACGCACCCGATACTGCCGTCCTGTGGAAGGAGACTCGTGCACCTCCTGGTCGGCACCACGAACGGAGTCGAGATCCGGCCCCAGGGACCGGCGTGCTGAGGTAGGTTAGACCCGGCCTCTGTCGACATAGCCCATCTCCTCTCGGACGGGCCGCGGAACGCAAAAAAAGCGAGCCACCGCGGCCGGTTTGCCTGCAGATGGTCTCGCTCGGTGCGCCTGAGCGCCGGTAACCGGCCGGGGGCCTCGCCCCGTATTGACGACCGGACCTCCCGCTATCGCGGGCGGCTACTCCCCAACGCCTCTGACTTTACGCGATGACCCCTGTGTCGTCAACGAGATAGGAGATAATTCAGCGTCGGTTCGTAACGTCGAGAGGAGCGAGATTGAGTCCGAAGCCGGTGATCCTGGACGTAGACCCTGGCCACGACGACGCCGTGGCCCTGATGCTGGCCTGCGGCCACCCTGGGCTTGACCTGCTCGCCGTCACCACCGTCGCCGGGAACGTCCCCCTGCAGAAGACTACGCGCAACGCCCTGCGGGTGCTCTCCCTCGTAGGGCGCACGGACGTCCCCGTCGGCGCAGGCGCTTCAAAGCCCCTGAAACGCCCACTCCACACTGCCGAGGACATACACGGCAAGAGCGGGCTCGACGGGCCGGAGGAGATCCCCGAGGCCACCTTCGGGCCGGACGAAAGGGGAGCCGTGGAACTCATCGCGGCCACCCTGCAAAGCTCTTCGGAGCCCGTCAACCTGGTCCCCGTCGGCCCGCTTACCAACATCGCCGCGTTCCTGCGCACGCATCCCGACCTGAAGGACCGCATTGCGCGCATCTCCCTGATGGGCGGGAGCATAGGCCTGGGCAACACGACGCCTGCCGCCGAGTTCAACATCTACGTCGACCCCGAGGCGGCCCGCGAGGTCTTCGAGTCGGGGTTGCCCATAACGATGTCGGGGCTCGACGTGACCCACCAGGCAGGCGCGGGTCCGGCAGAGAGGGAGCGGTTGCGGGCCACGGGCAGGGTCGGTGGCGTGGTTGCCGGGTTCCTGGATTTCTTCGCCGCCGCCTACGAGGAGGTCTTCGGCTTCGACGCCCCTCCGCTACACGATCCCGTCGCTGTCGCAGCCGTTCTTGCGCCCGATCTCCTGAAGACCCGTCCGATGCGCGTGGACGTCGAGTGCGAGAGCGACCTCACTCGCGGCGAGACCGTCTGCGACTTCTACGGCGTGACGGGCAGGGCACCCAACGCCGAGGTCGGCGTTGAGCTCGACCGCGAGGGCTTCTTCGAGCTGCTCTACGGGGCGCTGGGCCGGCTCTAATCCTCGGCGCGAGCCGTGCGCAGCGCGCGAACCACGAAGCCGTCGAAGGAAGCGAAGGCCGGAATG
>CADDZK010000306.1 GCA_902812425.1 Actinomycetota bacterium | reverse complement strand
ATGTCACACACGCGCAGGTCGGTGCGTCATGTACTTTGTAGTCACAAAGCATGGACGCGGACGCGGGGACGCGACACGCGCGGGAAGGTAAGGAGGCTTGGTGACCGAGGAGAGGCTGGGCATAAACGCGCAGGATAAAGACCAAATCTTCGATCAGTATCGCGACCTCCTTATAGCGGTCGCCTACCGCATTCTGGGGCAGGTGGCAGACGCCGAGGATGTGGTGCAGGAGGCATGGATACGCTGGACCAACGCGCAGACCTCCGAGGTCTCAGATCCGCGGGCCTTCCTCGTGCGAGTTGCCACCCGCCTCTCGATCGATCGTCTCCGGCGCGTCAAGGCGAGAAGGGAGTCCTACGTGGGGCCCTGGCTGCCCGAGCCCTTGCTGACCGGAGGCGATGTCGCAGAGCACGCCGCGCTCTCTGAGTCGATCTCCATGGCGATGCTCGTAGTGCTTGAGACCCTCACTCCTCTGGAGCGGGCGGTGTTCGTGCTCAGGGAGGCTTTCGCGATGCCCTACTCAGAGATCGCCGAGGTCTTAGGCCGCAGCGAGCCGGCGGTGCGCCAGATCAGCCGCCGGGCGCGCGAGCACGTTAGGGAGGGCCGCCCCCGCTTCGACGCCGACCAAGAGGAGCGCCGCAGGGTTACGGAGCGCTTCCTGGAGGCAGCCGCCGGGGGAGACCCGAATGCTCTGATGGAGATCCTGGCGCCAGGCGTCACCTTGGTGGCGGACGCGGGCGGTCGTGCTAGGGCCCCGAGGCGCCCCGTGCATGGTGCGCAGAAGGTGGCGCACTTTCTCGCGGCGATCTCCACGCCTCAGAAGATGGCGCAATTCTTGCTCTCCGTCTCCACAGAACCACTCCCCGAGGTGGATGTGCGCCTCGCCGAGGTCAACGGCGGCCCAGGGATAGTTGTCACGGCCGGCGGAAAGCCTGTCTCCACGATAGTGCTCGACGTATCAGGCGGCCTCGTTCAGACCATCCACCTGGTAGCGAACCCTGAAAAGATGTCCGGCGTGCGCGAGATCGAGACGCCTTGACCCGCCCCGAACGACGTAGCACGCTGGGTGCAGGAGGGATGCGTGTCGTCACGCTCGACGTGTAGGGACGAGCGTGGGGCGTGGGAGAACCGTAGGCCGGTCCTGGTGGACGGCCTGCGCGAGCTACTACCGGACGTAATCGCCCTCCAGGAGGCGGTGGTAACCGACGGATACGACCCATGTAAAGCGCAATCCTTTCGGATTTTTCGGTTGTTTTTCCAGAGCACTGCGCCTAACCTCTCGCCGGAAGGCGCGGACGTACTCGAAACGAAGAATGCTATGAGCGAAGAGCAGAAAACCGCCGAGAAACGGGCCGTCTTCGACTTCGAGGTTGACTTCTCCAACGGGGGGGGCATCCAAGGGCAAGGCTTCCGCTTGGACATCGAGGGCGATGACGTGAGCGACGAAGCGCTCGCCGACTACATCGTGCGGGACCTAAGACTCCTGATGGTCAAGGAGGTGCGCGTCCTCAACAAGAGAATCGTCACCGAGCCGCACAAGCGTGTCGCCGCCGCTTTTAGGTGGCCTCTTGACGCGGAGAGCGGGCAAAGGAAAACGCCGGGTCAGTTCGAACCACCAAGCGAGAGGCGCAACTTCGTCGACCTGAGCCACACCGTCGAGGACGGAATGGTCACGTACAGGGGGCTACCCGCTCCTGTCATATGCGACTACTTGAGCCACGCGGAGTCCAGGAAGCACTACGCCGAAGGGACCACGTTTCAAATCGGTAAGGTCGAGATGGTGGCCAACACGGGCACGTACCTGGACAGCCCGTTCCACCGCTTCGCCGACGGCGATGATGTCGCCGGGCTGAACTTTTCCTCCCTTGCGGAACTGCGAGCCGTCGTGGTTCGGGTAACGGGGATGAGCGGCCGGGCCGTTGAGCGCGGCCCCGTCGCGGCCGCGCTCGCCGACTTCGACGTTCGGGGCAAGGCGGTGCTCGTTCACACGGGCTGGGACGTCCACTGGCGCACGGAGCGGTACTTCGAGGGCCACCCGTTCCTGACGGTGGACGCGGCCCGCTATCTCGCGGGGTCGGGGGCTGCGCTCGTTGGTATCGACTCGCTTAACATCGATGACACCGACGACGACGAGAGACCCGCGCACACGGTGCTCTTGGGAGCAGGTATTCCGATCGTCGAGCATCTGACCCGGTTAGGTCTGCTGCCCTTGACCGACTTCCGCTTCTCCGCAGTCCCCGTCAAGGCGAAGGGAATAGGTACCTTCCCTGTGCGGGCATACGCCAGCTTGGGGTGACGGCGCGAGATGAGGAGGACCTCCGCGGGGTGTGGGCGATCCTGAAAGCGGTTCCCAGAGACGTTCGCCACGCTAGCAGAAGAGCTGGAGGGGCGCGGCGCCGTCGGGGTGCTCTGCCCCCAGCACGCGACCGCCGACGGCTTTCTGGCCAAGCGCGTGGTCGCGGGAACCGCAGCGGCGCTGCCGGTGCTCGCGGTGGTCTTAGGTGGCGCTAGTAGTGAGCGAGTCGTCCTGGCGCCCCGGTAGACCGGTGCTGTTCGCGGCCTTCGACGCCGAGGAGGTGAACGCTTTAGGTTCCAAGGCGCTCGCCGAACGCCTTGGGACGCTCAAGAACTCTGCTCTGGTCGTCAACCTGGACGGAGCGGCCGGGTTTAACGGCTCGGTTCCGGTCGAACCCGGGCCCGGCGCGGACCGCTCACCTGAAGTCGCCCGCATGGTCGGCTGCCCACTGCTGGAACGTGCGGGCGGGCGCCCCGGTGACGTCCTCTACCGTCGGGATGACCGGCTCGGGCTCCTGCGCGAACCCGGCGTGGGCTTCGAGGATGCCGTCCGCCACCGAGGGGGACCAGCCCGCGTCGAGCATCCCCCTTCGCGCGATCTCCGGCGGCACCTCCTCCCAGCGCAGCGGGCGGCCTATGGCCTCGCCGATGAGGCCCAACTGCTCGATCTGGGTAAGCGCCTCCGGGCCTGTCACGGTGTACTTCTTCCCGCCGTGCCCGTGCTCCGTCAGGGCCCGCACTGCCACCGCGGCGACGTCAGCCTCGTGGACGAGGGATCTCGACGCCACGCCGTAGGGCGCGCGCACGACGCCACCTTCCCGGATCTGCGGCGCCCACCCTAGGGTGTTGGTCGCCATCCCACCGGACCGGACGAACGTCCACTCCAGTCCAGACTCCTCGATCGAACGCTCGACGTCGGCGTGGAACTGGTTGATCGGGTCGGCCTGCCGCCCGAGGTCGTCGCGTACGCCCATAGACGAGAGGTAGACGACGCGGTACGCGTGTCCTTTAAGGACGTCCAGGACCGCGGGCGCGGCCTCGGCCGTGAGGAAAGGCCACACCAGGAACACGGCTCGGACTCCCCTTAGGTGCGCCCCAAGCGTGTTCGCGTCGGACAGGTCGCCGCGCACGACCTCGGCACCTTGTGGCAGCCTCGCGGCGTCGGGGTCGCGGGTCAGCGCACGAACATCGGCGCCCACACCCAGCAGCCCGGACACCACGTGCCGACCGACGTTGCCGGTCGCTCCGGTGACCAGAATCTTGCTCTGTTTTGTCATGGCAGGTCCTTTCTCGGTGGGCTTTCGGCGCTGTCAGCGCTCGTGGCTAGCAACCCAAGGGCGGGTTAGGAATCTAACTAGACTCGCGGCCATGCTCGACGGGATCGCAGCGTTGTGGGAAGCACGCTCGTAGTCCACGCCCAATAGCTCGACCACAGCGTCTGCGTCCTGCGCCCGGGCCTTCCATCCTCAAGCCTGAGTCGGCAAGCGGCGGATGCACCGTGGCTCACCCCTAGCGTACGGGCTCGTCGTGCACCTTCTCAAGAAACGGCGAATCGACGAACCTACCTCCGAGCTCCAAACAAGCGTAACCGAACCGCGGTCTACCCCTGCCGGTGTCGCCGGTGGTAACCTCCAGCCGGTTCTTCGTCTCCCGCCCCATCCGTCCCAGCGGGTGGCCATCCGCCTGGTTCCTCCTCGGGCGAGTACATCGCGGCGTCGCCCGGCGAACCACTCACATTCCTGATCTCCTCTGCCGGTAGTTTCTATGCCCGTATGGTCGCGCAGAGATAGACCTTCGACATCGGAAGGAGGTACGGTTTTCGACCTGTACCATTGTACAAGTTTGGCTCCTTTGTTTGATCGCTGAGCGCGACGTCCCGTTCGCCGCCAAGCCTCCAGCAACTGCGCGATGTTCGCCGCGTGCGGGTTGCTTCTGAACCCGTGGGTCGGGTCGTCGAAACGTTTTTGCGCGTCGATAACCGGCAGCGCAGCCTCGTTTGGAAGCGGGTTCATGTTTCCTTCTTTTCGCGTCTTTGCGCATGTCCGAGAGGATTCGTAGCCCGGTGGAAGAGTGGGCCCATCCTTTGAGGTGTTAGCCGGCCCAGATAAGGTGGAAACCACTCCTAAGAGCACCCGCCGTGTCGGTCGCCAGCTGCGTCACTATCTCACCCGCAGGCCGGCTATCGGAGATGAGTCCGACGCCCTGCCCCGCGTAGAGAGCGAGTGCCTCCAGCTCGCCGGTCATTCCGACCATCGGGTGGACGTCGCTGTAGCGCTCCACGGTTGTGCCATCGGGAAACACAGCGATTATGTCGTCCTCTCCGGGGCGCTCGCCGCCGGCCGGCCTACCCGCTTCCTCCCACCGATCAAGGGTGCTGTTTCGCAAAGCCCTGTGGGGCGCGTTCTCCAGCCCTTATCGAAGGTCTTGGAGTACACGGTGCTCGTCTCCGAGGCGCGCGCCAGCAGCTTCCGGTACACCGGGGGAATCGCGGCCTCTTCGCTCATCAAGAAGCGGGTACCGATCCAAGCCCCGGCCGCCCCAAGAGCCAGTGCGGCGGCAATCCCACGCCCGTCCGCGATGCCCCCTGCCGCCACCACCGGCAAGGGAGAGACCGCATCCACCACCCGAGGCACCAGCGGCA
>CADDZK010000305.1 GCA_902812425.1 Actinomycetota bacterium | reverse complement strand
GTTACGAGGGCGACGAAGCCGACCACCATCACGGCGTACTGCGCGCCGACGATGACGCCGATGACGAGTGCGCCGAGCAGGATGAAGAGGGCGTAGTTCTGAACCCCGCCGCTCTGGAGCCGCTGCAGCAGCCCCCCCGTACCGAGCGCCCCGCGCCCAACCCGGCTCACGAAACCGCCGATGACGTTGCTGTCGAACCCACGGGTCGCCCTTCCCAGCCACTTGGCGAACCGCACGAACGTCGCGCCGTAGAGATCGTCGAAGTACCATCCCTTGTCGAGGAACGTGTGGAGCCCCGAGAACCTGCTCGCGAGCGTCCCTGCCCGCTCTGGCTTCGAGACGTAGAGCGCGTATGCCAGCCCGATGCCTACGAGCGCGACGACCACGGAGATCACCCCGAGCACGGGGTTAAAGGCCGGCTCCTCCAGATTCAGCGTCTTCGTGGCGAAGTCGCTCGGGGCCACGAAGTTGGCGAAGTAGTCCTTGACCGGTATCCCTGCCCCGTGCGGTATGCCGACCCAGCCGCTCACGACGGAGAGGAAGGCCAGGATCAACATCGGGCCCGTCATGATCCCCGGCGACTCCAGGGCCTCCCTCGCAACCTGCGTGCGCGGCTCGCCGGTGAAGGCGAGGAAGATCGCGCGGAAGATGTAGAAGGCCGTGAGGAAGACCGTCAGGAGCGCCATGCCGAAGAGCAGATACTGGTGCCTCTCGTAGGCGGAGGCGACGATAGCGTCCTTCGACCAGAAGCCTGAGAACGGGAAGATCCCCGAGAGCGAGAGCCCGGCTATGACCATCGCCCAGAATGTGATCGGCATCTTGCGCCTGAGTCCCCCCATCTCGAAGAGGTTGTAGGAGTCCATCGCGTAGATGATGCTGCCAGCGCACAGGAACAGGAGCGCCTTGAAGAAGGCGTGGTTGTAGAGGTGGAAGATACCAGCCGTGTAGGAGCCGAGCCCTAGTCCAAGCATCATGTACCCGAGCTGCGAGACGGTAGAGTAGGCGATCACCCGCTTTATATCCCTCTTGACGAGCGCCATGGTCGCGGCCATCAGCGCCGTGAAGCCGCCGATGTAGGCGACGACGAGCATCGCCGTGGGGCTCTGGACGAAGATGTCGTAGGTACGCGCGACCAGGTAGACCCCGGCCGCGACCATGGTCGCGGCGTGGATCAGGGCGCTCACCGGCGTCGGGCCCTCCATCGCGTCAGGGAGCCACACGTGCAGCGGGAACTGCGCGCTCTTGCCGACCGCTCCTATAAAGACGAGTATCACGGCCGTCGTGAACAGAGAACCGCCGATAAACCCTGACTGGGCCGCCTCGGAGACGTCCGTGAAGGCCACAGATCCCGTCGCCGCCCAGAAGATGATGATCCCGACGAACAGCGCCGCATCCCCGATGCGCGTGACGACGAACGCCTTGACCGCTGCGTCGCGCGCCGATGGCTTCTCGAACCAGTGCCCGACCAGCAGGTACGAGCACAGGCCGACGAGCTCCCAGAAGACGTAGAGCTGGATGAAGTTCGGCGCGAGTACGAGCCCGAGCATCGAAGCCGTGAACAGATTCAGCACGGCGTAGAACCAGGCGAAGCGCTTGTCGCCCTCCATGAAAGCGCCCGAGTAGAGCTGGATCATGAGGCTAACGAAGCTAACGACGACGAGCATCACCGCGGCGAGACCGTCGATGTAGACGCCCATCGAGAACGAGCCGCCCGCGCCGAGGTCTATCCAGTTGACCGAGAACTCTATCGGCGACCCGCCACCGGGGACGATGCCTGCCACGAAGAGGAGGGCGAAGACGGAGAAGACCAGCGAGATGGTCACCCCGAGGATCGCGACGTACTGGGCGTTCTCCTTGAGGAGGCGTCCGAAGAGTACGAGCACCAAAAAGACCAGCGCGGGTAGCGCCGGTATGGCCGTGATGATCAGCTGTTGGCCTACGGTCTGCACTATCCTCCCTCTAGCCCCTCATCGAGGTTACTTCGTCGACGTTCACCGTCCGCCGCGAGCGGAAGACGGCGAGGACTATGGCGAGCCCGACCGCTATCTCCGCCGCCGCTATGGCGATAACGAGCACGGCGTAGCTGACCCCGAGACCCCCGGCGTTCGGGAGGTAGTCGGCGAAAGCGACGAGCGTCAGGTTGACGCCGTTTATCATCAGCTCGACGCACATAAAGATAACGACGGCGTTGCGCCGGATCAGAGCCCCCCACGCCCCTATGGCAAACAGGAACGCCCCGACTACGAGATACCCGTTCAGCGGCGGCGCCGCGACGAGCGCGTGCAAAAACTGCTGTACCTGTTGCGGCATTACTCGCGCACCCCCCTGTCGATGCCCTGTCCCATCTTGCGCCGGCTAACGACGATGGCGGCCACGACCGCTACGAGGAGCAGTACGGAGGCGACCTCGAAGAGCAACGTGAAGACCTCGGCCCCCTGGCTCACGCCGAGCAAATCCCGCCCGAATGCGGCGACCTGGCGCGGACCGTTACCGGGCTTCGTCCCTCCCCAGTCCTCGGCCGAGAGCACGTAGGCCAGGAAGGCCCCGACGCCAGCGGCGACCAGGAACCCCGCCCAGAACTGGCGGTTGATGATCGTACGGTATCGTCTCACCTGCGGCCTCTGGGTGAACATGATCCCGAACAGAATCACCACAGTAACGGCCCCGACGTAGATGAGGACCTGGAACGCCGCGAGCGCGGGCGCGTTCAGCATCACGAAGAACCCCGAGATGCCGAGGAACGACCCCGACATGAACAGCGCCGAATGCACGACGCTGCGGCTCAGGACGACGCCGAGCGCCGAGACTAGCGTCATCCCCGCCAGAAAAGCGAACGCGACGGTCAAGCCGCTTCGTCTCCTGTCCTGGGACGCTCTACGGTTCTGGGAGCTTTCTCTTTGGTTGGCTTTTTCTTCTTCTTGACGGCAGGCTTCGGGTCTATGGTCGGGTCCACGGGACGCTCGCCGAACTGCCTGGCGAGCTCCAGGCGGTTGTACGCCTGCGCCTCGAACTCTTCCGTGTGGTAGATGCAGTTCACCGGGCAGACCTCGACGCACAGCGAGCAGTACATGCAGCGAGAGTCGTCGATCACAAAGCCAACGGCGTACGGCTTCGGCTTGCCCGAGCCGTCGGCGTCGCGCTTGGTCTGCTCTATAGAGATGCAGTGGTCGGGGCAGATCCTCATGCACTGCAAGCACGCGATGCAGCGGTCCATGTCGACCGTGAGCATCCCGCGGCTCCGCTCGGGGAGGTTACGCTTGTACTCGGGGTACTGGCGGGTGATCTTCTGCCCGAAGAGGTGCTGTAGCGTCACCCCCATCCCCTTCAAAATGCCCTGTCCTACCTGTGGCACTAAAACCTCCTAGAAAATGAGCATCGCTCCGGCCGTGACGAACAGCCAGATCAGGGTTATAGGGACGAGGACCTTCCAGCCTAGGTCCATGAGCTGGTCCATCCTCAGACGGGGTACGCTCCACCTTATCCACTGCAGAGTAAACATGATGAGCGCCGTCTTGATCCCGAACCAGACCCAGTTGAAGTTGCCGAGGTCGAGGAACGGAAGCGGCGGCTGCCAGCCGCCCAGAAAGAGCGTCACGGTAATTGACGACATCACAGCCATCGAGGCGAACTCGGCGGCCTGAATCAGGGCCCACGTCATCCCCGAGTACTCGACCATGAAGCCGCCCACGATCTCGCTCTCGCCTTCTGGCAGGTCGAACGGGACCCGCTTTACCTCGGCGAGCCCGGCTATATAGAAGGTTACGAACATCGGGAGCTGCGGCAGGAAATACCAGGTCCAGATCGTATCGCCCTGCGCCTTCACGATGTCTACCAGCGAGAGACTGCCCGAGAGCATCACGACGCCGAGGAGGCTAAGGATCAGGGGAACCTCGTAGGAGATCATCTGCGCCGCCCCGCGCAGAGCGCCGAGCAGCGAGAACGCCGAGCGACTCCCGTAGCCGGCCATGACGACGCCCAAAGCCCCGATAGAGGTGATCGCGACGAAGAAGAGTACAGCGACGTTGATGTCGGCGACTACGGCGTCTGGCGCGAAAGGTACGACCACCCATACGAGCGCCGCCGGAATAAACATGGCTATCGGCGCGCCGAGGAAGACCCAGAGATCTGACCTTCCCGGCGAAACATTCTCCTTTGTGAAGAGCTTGAAGACGTCAGCCGCAGGCTGCAACAGCCCGCGCGGTCCTACCCTGTTCGGTCCGTAGCGCAGATGGATGTACCCGGACACCTTCCGCTCCGCCATCGTCAGGACGGCGGCTAGGTTGAGCACGAGGAAGAGCACGGCCGCGAAGGAGATGATAAGCCGTATCGGCTCGATCTCGAGCAGGTGCAAAAAAGTCTCCATCTACTTGTCCCACCCGCCGGAGACGGGATCTACGAGGCCCATGATCGGCATGATATCCGGGAGGAAATGCCCAGGCACTATCTCCTGCAAGAGCTGCATGTTCACGAAGCTGGGGTCGCGGTAATGGACTCTGTACGGGGTATCCGACCCGTCGGAGACGACGTGGACGGAGAACTCCCCGCGCGGGCTCTCGACCCGCCCGAATCCCTCGCCCTCCGCCGGCCTTATGCGGCGTCCCGTGTCCCCCATTACCTCTCCCTCGGGCATGTTCTCGAGACACTGCTTTATGAGCCTGACGCTCTGCAGGCACTCGGCGATGCGCACTCTGTACGAGGCCTCGACATCTCCTGCCGTGTCAGTGATGACGTCGAAATCGAGGTCGGGGTAGACGCTGTAAGGGTAGTCGCGCCTGATATCGAAGTCCACGCCGGTACAGCGCAGGGCCGGCCCCGTTACGCCCATCTCGACCGCCTGCTCCTGCGTCATCCTCCCGACGTTGCGAGTACGGGAGATGAAGATCTCGTTGTCCGCGATAAGGTCGACGAAATCTCGCTGGAAGTGCGCCTCCAAGCTCTCGAT
>CADDZK010000304.1 GCA_902812425.1 Actinomycetota bacterium | reverse complement strand
GCTTCTCGTTGCCGCGGTCTATACCCGCCAGACCTACATCCTGGCGGCGCCCCTTGCGGCCTTCGTGTGGCTTGTGGCCCAGGGCCAGCGCGGCCGGGCGCTCCAGACGGCGGCGATCGCAGGCGGCGCCTGCTTGCTCCTGTTCGCGTTCATGAACATCTTTACCGGCGGCGGGTTCTTCCTCAACACCGTAACCGCCAACCTCAACGACTTCCGCTGGGAGCGGGTCAGCCTCAACGCCCTAGGGGCCCTGCTCGCCTGCCCCCTGCTGCTAGTCGGCTCGCTCGCTTTCCTTGTGCTGGCGCCGCGCAAGGGGAACCGTTCGTGGTGGCTCGTCGCACCCTACCTGATCGCGAGCATCCCCTCTGCGATGCTGGTCGGCAAGGTGGGCTCGGACGTGAACTATCTCCTCGAGCTCTCCGCCGCACTCGGCCTCGCGACGGGGGCTCTTATCGCCTGGCAGCGCGAGCGCCCGCGGTTGCGGATAGCCCTGATCACGCTTCTCGCGCTCCAGGTCCTGGCTCTCGCGCAGTCCTCAAGGGTAGCTTCTGGGCTGCAGAACTACGTCATCGAGCAGCGCAGCGAGGTCGCCGAGCTATCCCAGATGGTGGCAAACACGGAAGGGCCCGTCCTGACGGACGACTACATGGGGCTCCTGCCCGAGCATGGGCGCAGGATCTACTTCCAGCCCTTCGAGATGACCCAGCTCTATCGGGACGGTGATTGGAGCCAGAGACCCCTCGTCAAGGACATCGGCAAGGAGAAGTTTCCCCTGATCATGATCTGGAGTCCCCCCTTCGCGAGGGAGATAAAGCGCGACAGATGGACCCCACGAATGCTCCAGGAGATACACGCTCACTACGAGAGGACGGACCGTCTCGCCGACATGGTGATCTACCGTCCGAGAGAGTAGGGGAGATTCGAGAACCTCACCTCTACGTAACCTCCTCGCCGCGCATGAGCCGTTCGAGGCGGGTGATCTGATCGCGGCTCCCTAGCACGATGAGCGTGTCGCCGGCGTGCAGGCGATCACCCGCCGAGGGCGTCGTGTCGAAGGTGCCGTCTGCCGTGCGGAAAGCGAGGACTATGGCCCCGGTTCTCTCCCCTATCTTGAGCTCCCCTATGGTGTGCTCGGCGATGCTGGAATTCTTGGGCACGACGAATTCCTCCAGCCTGAACTCGATGCCTTTCTCGCCGCGGGTAACGACGTCGAGGAAGTCGACGACGAGGGGCTGCGTGGCGAGCGAGGCGAGCCGTCTGCCGCCTACGGCGTAGGGTGAGAGGGTGCGGTCGGCCCCCGCTATCTCCAGCTTGGCCGCCGAAGAGTCCGAAGAGGCGCGGGCGACGATGTGCAGCGCCGGGTTGAGCTTGCGCGCCGAGAGCACGACGAAGACGTTGTCCGCGTCAGAGTCGACGGCGGCGATGAGCCCCCTGGCCCGCATGATCCCTGCCTCCTCCAGCACGCCGTCGTCGGAGGCCTCGCCGAAGAGCGCCAGGTATCCATCGGCCAGGCACTCCTCGACCGTGCGTGAGTCCTGTTCGACGACGACGAAAGGAACGCCGTCCAGGGTGAACTCGGCGGCCACCTGCCGCCCGACCCGACCGTAGCCACACAGGATGTAGTGTCCGTGTAGCTTCCCGATCTCGGCTCTCATCCTTCTGCTCCTGAAGTAGTTGCGTACAGTACCCTCGACGGCCAGCGCGACGAGCGAGGTCGTCGCGTAGCCGAGGACCGCGACGCCGCTGATTATAAGGACTATGGTCCACAGGCGTCCCGCCACGCTCTCATCGAGGTTGCGTACCTCCTCGAAGCCGACGGTCCCGACGGTGATGACGGTCATGTACAACGCGTCCATGAAGTTCCAGCCTAGGACGATGTAGCCCGAGGTACCGACGACGATGATGCCGGCGAGCATCAGGATGGCCAGCCTGATGCGTCTTCCGGCCTCTCCCTCAGCCCCGAGGATGGCCTCAAATCTCCTCCAGTCGTCCCTTCTTCTCCGGTAAGCCATGTTGGCGGATTATACCGGGGTGCTCACAACGCCAGCACCTCGGCCCGCGCCTCGCCGCCCTCCACCGAGAGCAGCGCGAACGTATGCTCGGGCTGCCGCCTCCTGTCCGTCGGGCTGCCTGGGTTGAGCAGCAGGAGCCCTTCCTCGTCCTCAAGCCAGGGAATGTGCGAGTGCCCGAAGACGACGACCCGTGCCTCGGGGAAGCGCCGCCTCATCCGGTTCCTGCGTCCCTTATTCGGACCGGAGTCGTGGATCATGGCTATCCTCACACCACCGAACTCGAACTCTAGAGACTCGGGCAACTTCGCTTCCTGAGGGTCGAGGTTCCCCCTCACCGCCCTGACGGGGGCGTAGGTGGCCAGCTCGCCCAGGAGACTGGGGTCCATCAGGTCGCCAGCGTGCAGGATGAGGTCAGCCCGCTCCAGATAGGAGAGCAGCCCCTCAGGCAGAGCCCTTGCGCGCCGCGGTATGTGCGTGTCTGCGATGACGGCGGCGAGTGGGCTCACCCGACCGAGTGCCCGGAGATGCCTTGCCGCCCGCGAAGAGTCGCAGGAGAACGGGCGCTCACGCGGTACCTATGATATCCAGTGGGTGAACCTCCATGCGCACTCCCAGGATATTACGATCTGCCACAGGGTTCCACGGGCTCCCGAAGTCGGCGGATGAATTCTGACGCTGCGAGGAAAAGGCGGCCGGCGGGTTCTATCGACGCTCAGAGAAGCAGGCGGGCCAATATCCCGTCGAGGACCTCGTCAACCCAGCCGATCAGGCCCATGTCGGAGGTAAGGGAGCGCGGCGGGTCGGAGATGAGGGTGTCGCGGGAGATCAGGCGCCCGAAATCCACCCGCACGGGTCCCGTGCGCTTCGTCTTGCCGTCACCGAGGTAGAACTCTACGCCTGCACGTTGCTGCATCACGTCGATCAGCTCCTGGGCGAGTATCCCGTAGCCGATGGTGGTCGGATGCACCCCGTCCAGGGAGAAGAGCCCGCCCTGCGTGCGTCCCCCCGGCCCTGCGGCGAAGAAGCGGGAGTCAGGCTCGGGGGAGAGCGCCTTTAGTTCGGGGGGAAGCTCGTACCTGCGCCACCATTCTGGTCTGGCCTGAGGGTCGTCGATGTAGCGGCGGGCCGCAAGCCTATCGAGCAACCCTGCCATCTCGAAGAGGTACCAGTCAAGGCCGTCGTTGCGGGCCGTCTCGACGGCCTTGGTGATGGCGTCGTTGTACTGGTCTATCGCGCTGTCTATGGCGCGGGCCTGCTGCCCGGTGATGTGCGGATCGTTCTTCGCGTCGAAGTCCTCGGTGCTGATCCAGGGCCTGGTGTAGAACGGGAAGTAGCGGGAACCCTTGCGGACCTTCGAGCCCACCCCGCGGGCTATTGGGGCGATGGTTACGTGGGGCACCGTGCCCAGGATCACGTGCCTCGCCTTGATCTTACTTATCTCCTCTACCACGAGGTCGAGCTCGCTCTGGAAGTGGTCCGGGTTCCACACGGTGAACCGGCTCTTCTGCTCGAGGTCGTCGTAGCCATCCTCGCTCCAGACGACCCTGAGGCTAAGCATGCTGGGCAGCGCGTTGTTCGCCCCGAGGAGGACGATGAGGGTCTCTATGCCGTCCCCCTCGCCTTCGTCAGTACCCTCCTCGCCGAGCTGCGCCGCAGCCCCGAAGGGGGTCAGAGACTTCCCGTTCTTGTCCTGCGCCGACTTCAGGACGCGCAGGGCCGCCCGCTCGTTGGCGTTCTCGACGATCTGCTTGAAGAGGTGGTCCGTGGGCTCGTGTATCTGCGCCTCGAGCATCTGAGAGGTGCGCACCAGGGTGTCCCTGAGGTCCCACCCGTAGATAGCGAGGTTGTGGTTGATCCCCTTTATCCTGGGGACGCTGGAACCGGCTCCCCTCTCCCAGTAGTCCTCCACATCGTCCATGAATTGGCGAGCCCGGAACAGCGCCAGCGGGGCCTCCCACCAGCTAGTCGTGTCGCCCAGCCTCTCCTCGAGGCCGCGGATCAGGAACTCCAGGTTCAGCGGCAACCCCCCATAGCCGAAGTAGCTTGGATAGCGGAAGAACCACTGCCAACCCATCTCACGGGCGACGATCGCGGGCCACGAGATATCCGTGTTGTAGATGGCGCCGCTCTGGAAGCCGTGCGTGAGCGAGTCACCTATGGTGACGAGCCGGTTGCGCGGCCTGCCTTCGGAACTGACCTCGACCTCTATGCCGAGGGTCGGGTCCTCGACCGGTCGGCGCGGGGAGTCTGTAACCTCGACCGATTCTGGTGTATCTGGATCTAGCATGCTCTCTGGCAGTCTCTCAGCCATGAACTTCCTCCTGGATCAGGTCTTCGGCGGCGGGCGTAGTGAACCGGCATCCCGGATCAAGGCCAACCCCTCGCGCCATCTTCGTCTCCCTGCCTCTGAGGGGACTCCTGAAGCTCCCCTTTCCCGTAGTCCAGCGTAGCAACCCGCGATGAATCGTGGATGAATCCGACAGACGAGGTAGCCCGGAACGGCGTCGCTTCGATGAGGTTCTTCGCCCCGATTCATCGGCGATTCATCGTCACCTGCTCTAATCGGGGGCTTGCGATGGTAGGGCGGCACGTAGAAAGGATCTTCACGGATGGCTAGATCTCTGTTCTCGCGAATGTTCACCGACGTGGCAGAGGCGCTCGACCGGAAGTTCCGGTGGCACAGGCTCCCCGTTCCTCTGGGGCTGCTCACCCTGGTTGGACTTCGCACGAGGCTGCGGGAGAGCAACCTCTACGACACCTCTTCTACGCCGGTGGATCAACCCTCGCCGGATGACAGCCGCCACCTCACGACCCGCACGCCGGACGGGACCTTCAACGACCTGGAGAACCCCACGATGGGAAGCGCGGGGACCCGCTTCGGGCGCAACGTCCCGCTAGAGCTCACGTACCCCGAGAACGACTGGGCTCTCTTG
>CADDZK010000303.1 GCA_902812425.1 Actinomycetota bacterium | reverse complement strand
AAGACGACGTGCTCGGGAGGCTCTTCGAGCATCTTTAAGAGGGCGTTGAAGGCCTCGGCGGTCAGCATGTGGACCTCGTCGATGATGTAGACCTTCATGCGGCCCGAGACGGGCGCGAGGTTGACCCCCCGCCCGAGAGGCGGTCCAGGATGCGCAGGGCGTCCGCGGTCCTGCGCTCGTAGAGGGCGTAGGTGGTCTCGGTCAGGGCCTCGGGACCTACGCCGCCGAGCAGCTCGCGCACCATGGAGGCTGTGATCCCACCCTCAGCGAAAGACGAGAGCTGGTCGAGCAATCCCTCCGCGTCCCTGAACGAGCCCCTTCCCTCACGCGCGATAACCGTCAGGGCCTCGGGCTCGACCTCGATGCCCTCTGCTTCTGAAATCTCCTTAAGCTTCTCAACCAGCGTCTCTATGCTAGGTCGCCTGAAATCGAAGCTCTGGCAGCGGCTGATGATCGTCGGCAAAACCTTGTGCTTCTCGGTCGTGGCGAGCACGAAGACGACGTGCTCGGGAGGCTCTTCGAGCATCTTTAAGAGGGCGTTGAAGGCCTCGGCGGTCAGCATGTGGACCTCGTCGATGATGTAGACCTTCATGCGGCCCGAGACGGGCGCGAGGTTGACCCTGTCCCTGAGATCTCGGATCTCATCTATCCCTCGGTTGGAGGCGGCGTCCATCTCGAGGACGTCCATCGAGGAGTTGTTCATGATCGCCCGACAGCTCTCGCACGTCCCGTCGGGCTCGGGCGTCGGCCCCTTCTCGCAGTTGAGGCCCATCGCGAGCACCTTCGCCGTGCTCGTCTTCCCCGTCCCCCGCGGGCCCGAGAAGAGGTAGGCGTGCGAGACGCGGTCGGTCTCGATGGCCCGCCTGAGCGTCCTTACGACGGGCTCCTGCCCGACGATGCCGCCGAAGCGCCGCGGACGCCACTTGCGGTAGAGGGTCGTGTGCTTCATCAGAAGTAACTTCGGATCGAGTGACTCACGCGTTTAGTATAACGGACGCCTCGCCGACAGCCATCACAGGTTTCAGGCATCAGGTTACAGGCTTCAGATCGCAAAAGGGTAGCTCAAACCCGTAAGCAGTAGCCCGCATATAGCAGACGCTTTCTGGTAGAAAGCGCAGAGCACCGCCGGAACAAGAGAAGTTGACTGCTGATACCTGATACCTCGAAAAAACCGCGCACCCCGCCGTCGACGTGACCGCGTGCGGCGAACTTCCGGCCGCCGACTCCGGTCTGGCTACCCCGTAGCACATGAGGTTACCCGCTTAGTGCTGCTACCTTCCGGTCCTGACACGGTTCACGGGGCCCCATTGCCCGGGACCAGGCCATCAACGCCGGCCGCACCGGCTTCAACCGAACCCGGTTCGCGCCTCGGGCGGGGAGTTAGGCCCTGCTAGGCGATCGCAGGTACAGGGCATCGCCAGCTCCCCGCTTAGCGCGGCTTGCCGATTCTACCAGAACGTCGCGAGGTGTCAGCCAATTAGCACGCTACGCCCTGACGGGCTTCGCTCCTCAGCACGGCGCTTCGCGCCTTTCAGCACGCTTCGGGCCTACAGTAGGACCTCGCTTTCAGCCGTCAGCCTCGCAATTGTGGATTCCTGATCGAGGCACTAAGTGTTCAGGGACTCCGCTGGTAACCGCTCGCGGAGCGCAACCGGGTAAAGCCCTAGCAGAAGGAAGCTGAAATGCTGACGAGCAGAGGCCGTAGGCCGGAGTGTGCTGACTGGCTTGTCTTACCTTCTTCCTATATTGTCGAGCTGGGCACGGATCTTGCTCGCGTACGTTGAGTCTGTGGCCCAGATGCCGTTTCCGAGCTGGCTGACCCTCCTGACCCACCACCCGCGGGCCTTCTGGGCTGCGCGGGCGTCGTAGAAGCGGTCGTGCGGCTTGCCGATGGGTCTCTTGCCGGTGTATGCGGCCATGTGGTTGACGTGCATCCTGACCCCTTCGTAGGCGGTCGGGGGCACCTCGAAGTCTTCCGGATCGTCCCCGACCACGCCGCCTTTCTTGATGCCGGCCATGTTCCATGGTCTCGAGTCTCCGCCGTAGTAGCCTCTCCCTGTCTCGACGATGGCCTGGGCCACCAGCACGTCGGGCGCTATGTTCCTCTTCGGGGCGAGCCTGTAGTAGATCGGGATGGTCTTCATGATGTAGCGGGTACATCCGATCGAGCGGGCGTACCTCTCGACCCGCTTCTGGCTGTAGAGTGGGGCGCCGAGGACCTGGTCGGGCCTGCGGACGGAGCTCGCGGCGAGCACCGGTTCTGTTCGCGCCTCGGCGAGCAACGCCAGTCCTGAAGCAAGGAACACGGCCAGCGAGATCAAAGCGAGGTACCGCACCACTCCCCCCTCCTGCAACTACAGACCCGGAGCCTTCGTGTCCGGTTCGACGAACTATATAGCACCCGCCCTCCAGCGTATATACGGATCGGCCCGAAAGCGGGCCGGGAAGGATCCCGGCCCAACTCTAGTTGCTTCGTTATCCGGTGACGCTTCTTCAGCGCACGATCTTGAAGCCCCAGGTCCTGGTCGTGCTGAGTCCGTCGCCGTCGTTGACCACTATCTGCGCCAGGTGCCGGCCGTAGGAGAGCCGGTTGCTCAGGCGGGTAAGACGGTCCGTCGAGGGGTCATACGAGAAGCTCTTGGGCTGGCCGTCAACCTGCAGGCTGATGTTGGAGCTACCGAGGTTCGTCTCGGCGTCGCTGACCGTGGCGCGTATGAGCGGCGTGCGGTCGTGGATCCTCGAACTGGGCACAGGCCTCAACGAGCTGACGGTGGGGGCCGTGTTCGGAGGGGCGACGTCCCTGAACACCTGGATGTTCGCGGTATAAGAGCCGCTGTTATCAGACATCTGGAAGTCGTTGATCCTGAGGAACAGCCTGGACGGGCCGCCGGTGTGGACCCAAGCCTTGCCTGTGCCGATGTAGAAATAGCTGCCGTTCGTCTTGCCGAGCAGGCTGTACTTGCGCACGCCGGGAAGCGGGAAACGGTTGTCGGCGATGTTCGTGTAGCCTTCGGGTCCGGTGTTGCCGCACAGGAAGCACCCCGGATTGAAGCTGCCAGAGGCGCTTACGACTACCCTGTCGCCGGTCTGGAGGTCGATGCCGGTGTCCACGTCACCGGGCGCGTTGCCTGGTATCGTCACGTTCTGGTTGACGATGAGTTGCTGGGTCGCCTGGGCCGGCCTCGCGAGCGACAGTCCCAAAACGAGAAGAGCCAGGAGGGTCGCCGCCATCATGGCGACGAGGTAGGTCCTTCCTGACGCTGAATATGCTTTGGTCAACATGGTTCTCTGGGTCTCCTTTACTCCGTGGTTCCCGATTCTTCTGATCCCTTCCGCCTAGTCCATCCGCTCTCCTTCCTCCAGTCGTCCACAACGTCCGATTCGTAATGGGGAAAATAGGTGGGGAGGAGTCTCGTCGTCATGGGAGCCGGGTCCCGATCCGACCGGGAAGTTCTGTCCCGCTTCGTCTCCGCTATGAGGCCGACCGGAGCATGGTCGCTGACGCATCTCTTCGGCGAGCAGGCAAGAGGGGTAGGATCGACGCGTGACTCTACACCGCTTGCGCGATCTCGGGGGTTCCGTTTCAACCCGTGCTACCGGCCTGTATCGCTTCTCGCGAGCAGGCTGTTAAGGGGCTCTTCTGCTAGTAGCGCCGCCCCCGCTGACGGCGGATGTCGAAGCGGGCCGACTCGGAGACGGCCATCACGGCCATCACCCCGCACTGGACGGGGTCGCTCACCACGAGGTCAGCCGCCTCGGGGACGCTACCGGGCATGTTCAGCGAGAGCACGATGATCCCCTTCTCCCGGATCTCACGCACGGCCCTTGCGACCTCCCCGCCCATCAGCGCGCCGGCCAGGACAAGCCCCACCGCCCGCGGGAGACGCGCCACGGCTCTGACGGCGGCGGCGAGCTCCTCCTCGCCGACCAGCGGTATCGTGTCCACGGAGATCTTCTCGCCGCGTATGTTGTGCCTGTCAGCCTCGGCGACCGCACCGACCACCACCTGGCCCACCTGCGCCCCGCCGCCGACGACGATGATGCGCTTGCCGTACACCTTCTGGAAAGAGGGCGCACGCTCGATCGTCCGCACGCTCGCCAGCGCTCCGAGGTCGCTGACCAGTGCGTCCTCGGCCCCGCCGGCTACGTTCTCCAGCTCGAAGTACACCGTCGTTTCACCCTCATGCCGCTCGGCGATATCTACGTAGGTAATGTTCGCTTTATGGTCGAGGATCACACGCGTCAGCGCGTGGAGCACGCCAGGCTCGTCGGGGGTGCGAATCATCAGGGCCAGGAGGGTATCACGCTCGCTCATGGACGGAAGTTTAAAGCCTCCCCGGCTCTCCTTCCGGGAAGATACGGCGGGTCGAGCTGCTACTGACCACCGAGCCGTTCGAATAGCAGGGACTACTCTCTCTCGACGCGGCCTATAGTCTCACTGCTCGCCGCCTGCGCGTCTGGCAGGCCGACACCGGAAGGAAGTTCGAGGCGCAGGTCCGCTTCGCGGTCCACGTGAAGCTCACCCCGAGCCAGGGTGCCCCCGAGCAGGTGTCCTCCGGCGCTTCTGTCCGCCGTGATGAAGTGGAAGTGGTAGCCACCCACGTTCAGACCACTGTTGTAATCCGGGAAGCGGAAGCCAACCAGGCTGCCGGGGACGTTGCGCAGTTCGAAGGTGGGCTGAGCCTTGACTACCTCCACGAGGGGCGGATAGGGCTTGCGCTGGCGGGGGACGCTACGCGTCTTGACGTACTCGAAGTACCCGTCCGCCCTTATGGCGCAGCACGCACGTTCGTCGCCCACGAGACCGTCCAGGTAGTCACAGAGAGCCCCGGAATCCATCGGCGCGGCGAGCGTCTGCGCTACGTTCGGCTCGAAAAAGGTCACGACGGCGAAAGGCGTCATCGTCCCCCCGTCGATAGCATAGGCCCGCCCGTCCGCCTTCACCTGGTAGAAGCTGC
>CADDZK010000302.1 GCA_902812425.1 Actinomycetota bacterium | reverse complement strand
GTCCTCTGAGCGTCGAGCCGAACGTCGAGATGAGCTCGTCATGCGTGCCACGAGAGGCCGGCCTGTTCCGGTCTGCGCTACCTTCTCTCTCCATATTCTCAAAAGCTTACCAGTATTGAAATTGCCGGTACATCCCCCAAATGGACTAACTACTACCCGACCTTGGTGACAGGACAGTGCCGGGATCTCACCCGATCTGTCTCTCTACCACAGTCGGAGTGTGGGAGAGGTGTGGGGGCTATGTGGATGGTTTGCGGTCGCCTCTGGCGGCAGACTTCGGGGCAGAGAGTTTCGATGCAAAAGAGAGAGGAGAAGGCCATGCAGCAGAAGACAACCGGCCACAACGAGTGGCTGGACCGGCTGGAGATCGGGGCACTGGACGCCTCAGAGATAGACGAGGTCCTCGGCGTGCTCGCGCGCGGGATGCGCGACAACCCGCTCCACGTCGCCGCCTTCGGAGAGGGCCCCGAGCGTCGTATGCGGAGGTTTCACACCTTGATCTCCGCGGTGTTCACCGTCAGGGACTTCTCGCATACGCTGGTGGCCCGCGGCGAAGACGGCAGTGTCGTCGGCGTGTGCGGCATGATCCCCCCCGGCGACTGCGTGCCTGACTTCAGACAGCGCTTGATGCTCCTGCCGACCCTGCTCCACGTCGGTCCCCGATCTGCGGGACGCACGATGCGCTGGATGGGTGTCTGGGGTAGGCACGACCCGCAGGAGCGCCACTGGCATCTCGGTCCCATCGCGATCGACGCGTACGCGCAGGGGAGGGGCGTGGGAAGCCGTCTCATGCAGGTCTTCTGCGCCCAGATGGACGCCGCGCGCGAGGACGCCTACCTCGAGACAGACAAGCCCGTCAACGTCCGTTTCTACGAGCGGTTCGGCTTCGAGGTCGTAGGCGAGGAGGAGGTGATCGGGGTCCCCAACTGGTTTATGTCCAGGCGGACCGAGAAGAGATAGCCCGGGCACGCCGAAGAAGACGAACGAAGAGACGAGAGGAGGAAGCTATGTCCAGGGCGGGAGACGTAATCGAGAACCCGGTCACCGGAGAGCGGATAGTGGTCCGTGTCGGCACCGAGGACTCCGGGGGCGGGCTGCTGGTCGTCGATGGGTACATCCAGCCCGGAGGTGCCGTCACAGGCGAGCACGTCCATCCGGCCATCGAGGAATCGTTCACGGTGGTGAGCGGTCGGGTGGGCTTCCGTATCAATGGGCGCGAGTCGATCGCACAGCCCGGACAGCGTCTGCACGTGCCGGCAGGCACGGCGCACGACTGGTGGAACGCCGGCAAGGAGGAGGCGCACGTCGTGGCCGAGATAAGCCCAGGCGAGAGGTTCGAGCAGATGGCCCACAACCTCTTCGGCCTGGCGCAAGACGGCAAGACGGACTCCAAGGGCATGCCCAACCTCTTGCAGGCCGCAATCTTCGCCAGGGAGTTCAGCGACGTGCTGTACTTCACCAGGCCTCCACTAATCGTGCAGCGACTGCTGTTCGGTGCTCTGGCGGCGATCGCTCGCAGTCTGGGCTACAGGGGCAGTTACCCCGAGTATCTGGAACGCGGGCCTTCGGAGAGAGTCGAGGTAGAGCCGTGGACAGGCTCGCCGAACGTCGGAGTCGGGCAGCGGGCCGCCGGTTAAGCGAGAACCCGACGAGAGACGAACCAGCACTACTACAAAGGAGAGACGCAATGAAAACCTGGATGAAAGTAGCCATAGTCACCACCCTCGTCGCGATACCTGCCTTCGTGTCGGGTCCGATCCTCTTCCCAGCCGCCGAGGGTGGTCCATCGCCCACGGCGGCCCAGTTGCCCTTCTTCCTCTTCCTCGCCGCGGGAGATGCCATCCTCCTCGGGCTTGGGGTCTCCTTCGTCCTCTTCGGGCTCTCAGTACTGAAGCAGGTCTCCCCTGACTCCAAGCTGAGGGCGTGGGCGATGTACCTCTCGATAGGTTACCTGATGATCTCGTGGTGGCCCCACCTCAACATGCACGCCCACAACGGGACGGACCTGCACGGGCTGCTGATCATCGATTACCTCTTCCACCTGCCCCTCGAGGTCGCCGGCGTCGTCCTGGCCCTCTCCTTCCTCTCCCTGTTCAGGAGCTACAGGAACGGGAAGCTCGACGATACAACCGGGGGCGGGGCGCTGACGGGCGGAGCAGTTCGCTAGAATGGGCGAACGCGCGGGGTGAAGGTCCTTCCTTTACCCCGCGTGGCCCAGGGACAGACGATTTTTCAGGAGGAGACCCATGACTAACGCCCCACTCGCATCACTCAAGAGCGCACTGGCGGGAAACCCTGCGGGATGGCCTGAGGAGCTCTTGCCCCTCTTCGAGCGGGCCATCACCGTCGAGTACGCCAGCCTCACGAGGGCCGGCGCCCCCGTTACCTACCCGGTCACGCCCTACGTCGGCGAGGAAGGGACGACGCTCGACGTCTCCACTGGCCTCACCTACCCGGCCAAGGCCGAGAGGGCGCGCCGCAACCCGAAGGTCGCCCTACTCTACTCGGACCCTCTGGGCTCGAGGCTCGATGCGGCGCCTGTGGCGCTGGTGCAGGGGCTGGCAACGGTGCGGGACGCCGACCTGCAGGCGAACACCGACCGCTACGTGCGCCTGAGCATGGCGAAGAACCCAGCTGCCTACGAGGGGCAGCCGAAGTTCCTTCTGCGCTCCGTGGGCTGGTACTACGCCCGCATCTGGATACAGGTGACGCCCACGCGCATGCTGTGGTGGCCCGCGGGGCGCCTGGACGGGCAACCGCAGGAGTGGAGAGCCCCCGCGGGCACGAACGCGCCGCCCTCCGACCCCGGCTCTCCGGGCGGACAGCCGGCCGCGTGGATGGAGCAGCCCTCAGAGTGGCGCCAGGCCGCCGAGCGGGCCGTGCGTGAGTTCCCTTTCCGCGACCTCACGTTCGTCGGGGAGGACGGGTTCCCGGTGTGCCTGCCGGTAACGGAGATCTCACCCGACCCGAGTGGGTTCAGGTTGCGGGTAGCACGCCTCGCCGGAGCTGCCCCAGAGAGTCGGGCGTGCCTCACGTTCCACACGCACGACCCGAAATTCACGGCACAGCAGAACCGGGCACTGGTAGGCAGGATCTCGCAGGCAGAAGACGATGGCCTCGTCTTCGAGGTGGAGCGGCTGCTCGGGAACTGGGATATCAGCGAGAACAAGCTGGGCTTCATGTTCGACTTCATGTTCCGCAAGGGCCGGCGGCTGAGGCCGCGCCTGAAGGCGGAGGCCGCCCGACGAGGCCAGCCCGTCCCGGAGATTCGCTTCCCCGGCGAGCAACCTCGTCCCTAGAGACACGAAACCCGCGGCATCCCGAGGCCGAGTAAACAGGAGGGCCGGGGCGACCCCGGCCTTCGTTCTGCGCGAAGACCCCGGCAAAGAGGTCTCGACCTCCCCACTACACCCACGCTCGAAAGTGTGGGAGAAGCGTGGGAGGGGTGTGGATGGTCTGCGCCCGCTGGGGGCCGCAAACTGCTCTCGAAGAGGCCCGAAGAACGGGATAGTCCGAGAGAAGGAGAGAACGATGTTCAAGAGGATCGCCGAAGAGAGGCAGAAGAACTCGACGAAGAGGAGGCTACGCGGGGCGGTGGTCGCGTCCCTCGCGATGATACTGTCCGCCATAGTGCTCGTGCCCGTCGCGATGGAGAAACCGGCGAAGGCCGCCTTCCCGGGCACGCCCGGTGCCATAGCCTTCGTCAGCGAGCGGGACGGCTTCGCGAACTTCAACGTCTACCGCATGAACGCGGACGGCTTCGGGCAGACTAGGCTGACCGACCTGCCCGGCCTGAGCTTCGGACCGGTTTGGTCGGCCGACGGCTCGAAGATAATCTACAGTCACTCGCCCGACCTCGGCGTCCAGAACGACATCTACCAGATGAACGCCGACGGCTCCAACGAGACGGACCTGGTCGATGCCACCAGCGACGACAGTGGCCCGGCCTACTCGCCGACCAACAACAAGTTCGCCTTCGTCGCCAAGCGCAACGGCGACCAGTTCGACATCTACCTGACGACCAGGGGTCCTGATGGTCAGATCTCGGGCCTGACCCGCCTCACCACGAGCGACGCCGATGATACGGAGCCCGCCATCTCCCCCGACGGGAAGAGGCTCGCCTTCGTCAGCAACCGCGACGGCGACAACGACATCTACATAATGAGGCTGGCTCAGGAAGGCCCGAAGAACGCGCCCGTCAAAATCACGAAGAACACGAGGCCAAACCCAGAGGGCCCTCCCTACATGCATGACTTCTCGCCCAACTGGTCGTCCGACGGCACCCAGATAGCCTTCGCCAGCGACCGCAGCGGAAACTTCGAGGTCTACCGCATGAAGGCCTCTCCCGAGGGACGGCTCAACAAGCCCGTCAACCTCTCGAAGAACGCTGCCAGCGACCATGACCCGGCGTGGTCGCCCGACGGCAAGAAAATAGCCTTCTCGACCGACAGGGATGGTAACCGCGAGGTCTACCGTATGAAGGCCTCAGACGGCTCGGGCCAGATAAACCTGACCAACAACCCGGCGCTGGACTTCCAGCCCTCCTGGCAACCACTGCCGTAGCGTCGAAGTAGGGGGGCGGAGTTTCATTGCTCCGCCCCCACGTAGAGAAACCTCTATACAGAAAGGAACGGGAAGATGACACAGAAGAGCGGACACTTCAAGGCGACGATCCTCCTGGCCACGCTTCTGGCCGCGATAGCGCTGGTGCTGGTTGTCACGGGGAGACAGGCGAAGGCGACTTTTCCCGGCTCGACCGGCGCCATAGCGTTCGTCACTACGCGGGACGGGGGCAACGACATCTACAGGATGAACGGAGACGGCTACGGGCAGACACGCCTCACCGAGACGCCGGGAATGAACCAGGACCCCGCCTGGTCGGCGGACGGCAAGAAGATCCTCTTCACCAACCGCAGCTGGGACGACATCTTCCAGATGAATGCAGATGGCTCTGATGA
>CADDZK010000301.1 GCA_902812425.1 Actinomycetota bacterium | reverse complement strand
CTCGTAGATGCTGCGCAGGTTGTATGTGTACTTCCACATGTTCGTGAACGCACGGGCCGCCGTGTCGGGGTAGTCGAAGGTAGGGATGCCCGCGCCGTTCAGGATAGACTCCCCCGCCGAGACCGCAGGTCCGCCCATCCAGCTCGCCAGAACTGGTTTGCGCGTCCCGTTCGCGTAGGGCGCGAGCCGCTCCGCCGTCGCCGTAGGGTCGGTCATGTCCTGCGGCGTGAGGACGACGAGGAGCCCGTCGCTCTGCGGGTCACCAGCAGCCGTTTCGAGCGTCTTCGCGTAGCGCTCGGGATCGGCGTCGCCGAGCACGTCAACAGGGTTGCCGTGGCTCCAGGGAGCGGGGAGGAACTCGTTCAGTGTCTCCATCGTCTCGGGTGAGATCTCTGCGAGCTCCCCGCCGTTACCTATCAGGGCGTCGGTGGCGAGCACGGCGGGGCCGCCCGCGTTCGTCAGGATCGTCAGGCGCGGGCCCTTCGGGCGCGGCTGCTTGCCTAAAGTCTCGGCCATGCCGAAGAGCTCGGAGATCTCGTCCACCCGCAGCACGCCGCTGCGCGAAAAGGCGGCGTCGAGCACCTCGTCCGAACCCGTCAGGGAGCCCGTGTGGGAGGCTGCGGCCTTCCCTGCCGCCTCGGTACGTCCGGCTTTGATCACTATCACCGGCTTGGTCAGGGCGACCTCGCGGGCGGCAGAGAGGAACGAGCGGGCGTCGCCTACGGACTCCATGTAGATGACGATGCTCTTCGTCTCGGGGTCGTCGCCGAGGTAGTAGATCAGGTCCCCCCACCCCACGTCCATCATGGAGCCGACGCTGACGAGCGCAGAGAAACCGAGGTTCTCCATGAAGCTCTGGTCGAGGATGGAGGTGAGCAGGGCCCCGCTCTGGCTCAGGAGGGCCACGTTCCCTGGACGGGCGATTGCGCCGGCGAAGGTGGCGTTGAAGCCCGAGGGCGGCTTCATGACGCCGAGACAGTTGGGACCGATGATCCTCATCCTGCCCCGCCTGGCCTCATCGAGGACCCGCCGCTCCAGCTCGGCCCCCTCAGGTCCCGTCTCCCTGAAACCCGCCGAGATGATTATGGCGCCCTCGACACCGGCCTCGACGCACTCGCCGATGATCTCGGGTACGGCGGGCGCGGGTGCGACGATGACGGCGAGGTCAACCTTGGCCGGTACCTCGGAGACCGAAGGGTAGGCCTTGATGCCGAGCACGTTCGGCCGACGTGAGTTGACCGGGAAGACCGTCCCTCCGAAAGGGCTGCTCACGAGATTCCACATGATCGTGCGCCCCACGCTCCCTGGCCGCTCGGTCGCCCCGATCACGGCCACCGTCTCGGGACGGAAGATGGCGTCCAACTGCTGCCGCTCGTACCCGAGGACGTCGTGGGCTGGGTCCGCGCTCTTGGACCTTTTCATGTGGCCTCCCTTCGGGCTCCGCTCGTCAGCTTCTCAGCACGGTGCTTCGTGCCTTTCAGCCCGCCGTCTTCGACGGCTCTGAACTACGTTCCTCACGCGCCTGTTTTTGTAACATCGGACCCCAAAGATCGGCGTGAACCCATCCACCGGCATCTTCATGGTTGGTCGATGTCGACATGCTGAAAGCCGCCTGGCGAAGCCTGGCGGCGGGCCGAAATGCTGACAAGCTGAGGCGTTAGCCGGAGCGCGCTGACTGGCTCCTCTTGCGGACGACGTTCTCCAGGAGGGTGCGGTTCGGGATGCGGTAGAGGTGCCCATCCTCGGAGCGGACGGTGACGGATGCGTACCCGAGCTCCTCGACGGTGCCCTCGATGCCGTTCACGGAGATGACGTCTCCCACGGTCGTCCCGTCCTGGACGTAGCGCCCCGCGGCGATGTTGCCGGAGAGGAGGGTGAGGCCCTGGCCCAGGGCGAGGGCCATGACGAGGCCTATGGTCGCGAGCACGATCACGGCGAGGAGCACGACCACGTACGTTTCGAGGCCGAGCTGGGCCGCAGCCAGCAAGGCTGCAATGACTACTATGGTAATGAAGACGATGCGGCGGAAAGTATTTGCGCCGCGCAGCTCGGCGCGCTCTGCCTCGCGGGCGACCAGCTCGGCGAGCCACCCTGCGCTCATTATTCCCGCTATCAGGATCACGAGCGCGACGAGGGCGCGGCCCGAGAGGTTGACGATCTGGTCCATGGTGCTCTCCAGGGAGGAGAGCCCGAGCACGCTGAGGGAGCCGGCCACGCCGGTGAGCATGACGCCCCAGAAAAGGACGGTGCCGATCAGACGCGACGGGCCGCCCTCGTAGCCGAGCTGCCACAGAGAGTTCGCCGCCCCCGTCCTGTCGAAGAGGTCGTCGAGACCGAGGCTGTGTAAGAAGCGGGCCGTCAGGCGCTGTAGTAGCACACCCAGAACGAGCGCGATGAGGAGCACGACCACCGCGCCCACGAGATGCGGTACGAACTCGCCGAGCGTCCTCGCCAGATCGCTAGTGGCTTTTGGCATCAGGTCCCTCCTCCATAGCTCTCGCGCCGGAGCCCCAAATAATAGACGAACGCGTCCAGATACGAACGCCCGAGGGCCCCGATAAAGACCTCGGCGCTGCGCATGAACGCCGAGATGTAGGCCCTTCTTATGGCGTAGCCGACTACGGCCTCGGGCGCCTCGACGGGCTCGTTGCCTAGAGTGTCGAGCATGACGAGCATCCTGGCGTAGGACTCGGCGAGGCGCCTGTAGTCGGGCCGCTCGAAGATGAGCTGCTCGACCTCGCGGGCCTCCTCGCCTTCGAGCTCGCCCGCGGCGTAGGCCCCGATCTTCTCGAGCATCTCCCAGCGCTGTTCGCCCGCCGACATCATCCTGCACTCCCCCCGGTGCGGCCGTGGTTCTCTTCGGCGAGGGCTATGAGCATGGCCGCCCGTCCCCTCGATACCCAACCCTTGGCGGTCCCGTCGGGGACGCCTAGAACCTGGGCGATCTCGGCGTAGGAGAGCCCCTCCATGTGCCTGAGGACCAGCGCGGCCCTATGCTCGGCCCGCACGTGCCCGAGGGCTGCCTGTATCTCCTCCCGCCGCTCCGCGCCTAAGGCGGCCGCTTCAGGGTCGGCGTCGCCGCCCGGCGGTTCTGGCAGGAAAGGCATCTCGTCGCCTCCATACTCCCGCTCCCCCCGCCGCGCCTCCTTGCGGCGGGCACTGAGGCAGGCGTTGACGGTGACCCTGTAGAGCCACGTACTGAAGGCGCTCTCTCCTCTGAAGTTCTTTATGTTTCTCCAGACCCGGACCCAGACCTCCTGACTCGCGTCCTGGGCGCCTTCGACCCCCACGATGCGGAGCGCCACCCGGTAGACGAGCCCCGAGTGCTCCTGCACGAGCTGCTTGAACGCCTCAACGTCGCCGCGAGAGGCCCGCAGGGCTAGGGCCTGATCCGTGGCACCACCCGGAGCGCTACTCATAAGTTAGAGCCTTTCGCGCGGCGATTAGATACAGATGGTCCTTGTGAGGCCCCATATCCTCGTAAGATAACAGACCCCATCCCCACGGAACACGCAGGCGTGTCCACCCTTGATCGAAGCCCGTGCGCCACCCGTAACCCCTCTGGTGCCAGGTGAGTCCTACTGGTAGCGGTGTGATGCAAACGAACCTACGAGACCGCAGGGGAAGTGAGAGACGTTGTACGGGATCGAAGTGCGCGAGTCCGGCGCAGGACTCATGGTCGAGTTGTGGGGAGAGTTCGATATCTTCTGTATAGGGGAGCTGCGGAGGATGCTGGCCGACGTCTCGTCGCGCCGGGGGCCCATCCTGGTTGACCTCTCGGGGATCGCCTTCCTCGACCTGCAGTCAGCCCGCGAGCTCGCCGTCCGCTCGCTGCTCTACGCACACCACGTGACCTTCCTTAACCCCTCTGCGCAGGCCATGGCCACTGTCGGGGCCCTCGGGCTCGAAGGGTGGCTCAACCCTATGCCCGATACCGGCCTCGATGAGCCCAGGCTGTTCTCGGGCGTCTCCTGAGCCGTGCAGGCCGCGGGCGGAATTACACCTTTCCTCCAATATTTGCCCCGCTTGGCGTAGAACGGATAACGCAAGCAGTATATGATGCAGCCTGCATCGTAACGCTCTGAGGACGCCCGAGGAGAACCTCGCCGGTAAGCCCCAGAGCATGGCAAAAGAGGATGGGGTGAGGTTCATGGGTAACAGAGGATTGACGATCGAAGGCAGGACGTTATTCGTAGCCTTCGCCGGGCTCATTGCGGCCTTGCTCGTGTGGGGCCTGATGGCGGCACCGGCTTTAGCCCAGGCCACGGCCAAGGCAGGAGATGCCCAGGCCACGGCGGGAGGCGTCGACGTACAATACGTCGACTGCTCGCAGGTTCAGGCGGCCTTCGCCAGCCAGGGCAACTCGGGTGATGCAGTCGCCGTTAGCGACGGACAGTACAACTCCGGCGGCGCGGCAGCCGCGATAGCCCAGAAGTTGAACATAAGCCAGTCGCAGGTCAACGCCTGTCTCGGCAGCATCGGAGGTAGCAATCCCTCCGGAGGCACTCCCTCTCCTAACAACAAGGGAGAAGTGGACAATCCTAACGACGTGTTGAAAAACACCAAGTCCGCCAGCGAACTGCCGAATACCGGCGGAGTGCCTGTGCCTGGTGCGCTCCTTGGATTCGGACTCGTCGTGGCCGGGTTACTGTCGGCTGGGGCTATCATCAGGCGCGGCCGGTAGCGCGTCCGTAGCGTGCGGATTCGGGATCTCATCCGCAGGCCCGCGGGCGACCCGCTCCTCAAGTTCGGGGTGAGCGCGATGGTCCTCGCGCTCGGGTTCGCCCTCGTGGTGGCCGTCGCGGCCTTCCTCGACGAGCCGACGCGCGCGGTCGCCGCGAAATCCCCGAAGGAAGTGACCGCTGAGCCGCTCGTCCGCTCCGACCCAGGTATCGACCCGTGGGTGGAGAAGGACATACCCCCGCCCAAGCCTCCGCCCGAACCGCAGACGGCCCCGGC
>CADDZK010000300.1 GCA_902812425.1 Actinomycetota bacterium | reverse complement strand
CGCGACGCGCTACGAGAAGGACCCACGCCAGATCGAGGTCGTCCTGAGAGAGAGCCGGCGCATCGTACGCATGGACCGCGGCATCATAATCTCGGAGACGCACCACGGCTTCGTCTGCGCCAACGCAGGTGTGGACGCCTCGAACGTCCCCGGAGAGGACACCGTCTGCCTCCTTCCCGTTGACCCCGACGCCTCGGCGGCGAGGCTCCGCGAGGCTTTGGTCGAAGATCCCGGCGTGGAGGTCGCTGTCATCATCTCGGATTCTTTCGGGCGGGCCTGGCGCCACGGTATAACGGACGTCGCCGTCGGTGTGGCCGGTATGGACCCGGTCGCGGACTACAGGGGACAGAGGGACCCGCACGGCTACCCGATGGAGGCGAGCGTCCTCGCCGTCGCCGACGAGCTCGCCGCCGCAGCCGAGCTGGTAATGGGCAAGACCGACGGAATCCCCCTGGTCATCGTGCGGGGCTACCCTTACTCGCCCGCTTCAGGCAGCGCGAAGGACCTCCTCATGTCGCCAGAGAGGGACATGTTCAGGTAGGTTCCCGCGTTCTTGACGCCGTCGTAGAGCATGGGGTACCATCATCGCCATGATAATTCCTCTCTAGACGGCGCAGAGATGAGGATCGCAGGACCCGCGGTTCTCGCTCCGCCGTACACTCCTTAACGATCGATTCAGAGATCCGGCGTGTGTCGCGACGCCCCTCAATATGAACCGGTGTGTTTCCGGCAGATCAGCAGGATCGCGCCTTTCGGCGGGTTGGAGAGGCGCGTTTTTGAAAGCGGGACTTTCGTGAACACTTTCTTGAACAACTTGAGGGCATATCCTGTCTACCTCGGCATCAAGGGGTCGTTCGCGCTGTTCTTCACGATGTGGAGCACCGTGGCATCCGTGTACAGGATCGAGGTCGTCCACCTCGATCCACTGCGGCTGGTCTTGCTCGGGACCGCTCTTGAGGTCGCGGTCTTCCTCTTCGAGGTGCCTACCGGGGTACTCGCCGACACGTACGGTCGGCGGCGGTCGGTCATTACGGGTTGCATCCTGATGGGCTCAGGGTTCGCGCTGGAGGGGGCGATCCCGACCTTCGCCGCGGTGCTCACAGCCCAGGCTGTGTGGGGGACCGGCTATACGTTCATCAGCGGGGCGCTCGAGGCCTGGGTCGCTGACGAGGCCCCGGATCTGGACCTTGGCCGGGTGTACCTGCGCGGCGAGCAGGCCGACTACCTCGGCTCCTTCGTCGGCATCCCCGTGAGCGTGCTCCTCGGCCTCATCGCCCTGAACCTGCCGCTCCTCATAGGCGGCGCCCTCACCATCGCGCTCGGCCTCGCGCTCATCCTCGCCATGCCCGAGCACAACTTCCACCCCTCCCCGCGCGAGGGCCGCTCCTCGCTGCAGCACGCGGGCGCGACGGCGCGCGGCGGCGTGCGGCTCGTTCGTGGACGTCCCGTCCTCCTTATGCTTCTGGCCGCAGCCCTCTTTACCGGCATGTCGGAGGAGGGCTTCGACAGGCTCAACCCGAAGCAGTTCCTCGACGTCGTGGGGCTACCTTCCCTCGGCGGGCTTGACGCTGTAGTCTGGTTCGGTGTCATAGGCGCAGGCGGCCTCGTCCTGAGCTACCTCGCCGCCGGCGTCGTTGCCCGCAGGCTGGACGTGAGCAGCCCCGCCGTCGCCGCGCGGTTGCTCCTCGCGCTCGACGCACTCACTATCGCAGGGATGCTGGCCTTCGCGCTCGCCGGCAGCTTCGGGCTCGCGCTCGGGGCGTTCTGGTTCGCCACCCTGGTCCGCAGGGTGGCCGAGCCCGTCTACCTCACCTGGATCAACGAGGGCCTGGATCCCGGCGTGCGGGCTACCGTGATCTCGATGAGCAGCCAGGCCGGCGCCCTCGGCGAAGCCTCCGCGGGACCCATGATCGGGGCTATCGGCAACATCCTCGGCGTCAGGCCAGCCCTCACAGCAGCAGCCCTCATCCTCTCGCCGACCCTCCTGCTCTACGGACGCGCCATAGGGCATGGCGGCGTCGAGCCAGACGCCAGGCCCGCCAGAGAGGCGAAATAGCCGGCCCCTGAGAGCCCTTCTCGCCGGAAATCAGGAGAATTTAACTAATTCCGATGTTTTTTATCGGAATTTTGTTGACGTATTGGCGTCCGGCGCTTAGTATCCGGCGCATGGAGTTGCACGGCACGCAGGGACACGCGACGGGGCGAATGTCTTTAGCCGCTCGCGCGGGCGCACGATGTAGTGTGCGCGCCTGATCTCAACCCCTGATTTCCTGTTACACGATTACATTGGAGGATCGCGCGATGCACGAATCCCTGCGTTCGAAGCGTAACGACAGAATATTACCCGGCCCCAAGGCACTCGAGAGGGAGTCCGAGCTTCTGGAGGGTGCCGACCCGCGGGAGGTCATAGAGTGGGCCGTGGAGACCTACGGCGAGGGTCTCGCGCTCTCTGCCTCGTTCGGCGGGGGCGAGGGGATGGCGCTTCTTGACATGATCTCCAAGATCACCGACAAGGTCACGGTCCTCACCATCGACACAGGCTTTATCTTCAAGGAGACCGCCGAGTTCCGCGAGGAGGTCATGCGGCGCTACAAGCTACCGGTCGAGGTGTTGAGGCCGGCGCTCACCCTCGAGGAGCAGATCGAGCGCTACGGCGAGCAGATGCGCACCTGCACCCCTAACCTGTGCTGCCAGGTCCGCAAGATCGAGCCTCTGCAGAGGGCCCTGAATAACTACGACGCCTGGATGACGGGCATCCGCAGGGAGCAGACCCCCCAGAGGGCCACCACGAAGGTCATCGCGTGGGAGGAGCGCTACGAGGCGGCCAAGATAGCACCCATGCCGGCCTGGACCGAGGCGCAAGTGTGGGATTACGTTAGGGAGCACGACGTACCCGTCAACCCGCTCCTTCACCAGGGTTACAAGAGCATCGGCTGCGAGCCGCAGACGAGGCCCGTGCACGACGACGAGGACCCGCGGGCCGGCCGGTGGTCGGGGATCGACAAGACCGAGTGCGGCATCCACTTCGTGGACGGCCAGGTCCGCCGCGCCGGCGCCTGAATTTCAGCAATATCCCAAAGAGCAGGTTATATAGCATGAGATTCTTGAGGAAAGACCAGATCCTCAACAAGGTAGAGAAGATCAAGCAGGAGCGCCATCCGCTCGAGGTACGCCAGGCGATAATTGATACCTACTCGAAGGACCTCTCCGCGATGGCCGAGGTCCCCGGTGAGGTCGAGCGCCTCAAATGGGTGGGCATCTACCCGCAGAAGCAGGGCGGCGACGCTTTCATGTTGCGGATCAAAGTCCCAGGCGGCGTCCTGACGCCCGCACAGGTGGAGGTCATCGGGAAGATAGCCTCAGACTTCGCGCGCGGTCCGATTCCAAATCCGCACTTCGGCAACAACTTCCTCGACCTGACCACGCGCCAGGACGTGCAGATGCACTGGATCAAGATGGAGAACGTACCGGAGATCTGGCGCCGACTGGAGGAAGCCGGTATCACCACGGTGCAGGCGTGCGGCGACTCGGCCCGCAACGTCCTTTGCTGCCCCGTCTCCGGCCTCGGCCACGACGAGGTCATAGACGCCTACCCGGTGGCGCAGGCGATAAGCGCGTACTTCACGGGCAACCGCGAGTACGCCAACCTCCCCCGTAAGTTCAAGATGAGCGTTACGGGATGCTTGGAGGACTGCGCGCAGGCCGAGATCAACGACGTCGGGATGCTCCCCGCGCGCCTCGAAGACGGCACGCTCGGCTTCAACCTGCGCGTGGGCGGCGGCCTCTCCGACGGCCCCAGGATGGCCTCCGACATAGACGTCTTCGTCCGTCCCGAGGAGGCGGTCGAGATCACGCGCGGCATAGCCCAGGTCTACGGCGAGCTCGGAGACAGGGAGAACCGCTGGATCAACCGTCTGCGCTACCTGGTGCAGGAACTCGGCCCCGAGGGCTTCCGTGAGGAGCTTGCGAAGCGCGTCTCCGTCGAGCTGACGCCTGCAGGAGAGGACCTCACCAAGAGGTACCGCGGGGACCACGTCGGGGTCCACGCCCAGAAAGAGGAGGGACTCTACTACGTCGGCCTCAACGTCCCCGTGGGGAGGATGAGCGGGGAGCAGTTCGAGGAGGCTGGCAGGCTCGCAAGGGAATATGGGGACGGAGTCCGTCTCGCCACTGACCAGAACCTGATCATCACCGGCGTCCCCGAGGACCGCGTCGACGACCTCCTCGCCGAGCCGCTTCTCGCGCGGTACTCACCGAACCCTGGAGCTTTCGAGCGCGGGGTCGTGGCTTGCACGGGGAGCGAGTTCTGCCGCTTCGGTATCGTCGAGACCAAGGTCAGGGCCGTGGAGTGGGCCCGCGAGATGGACGAGAGGGTCGGGGACCTCGGTCAGGAGGCCGTGAGGATGCACTTCTCCGGTTGCTCGGCCTCCTGCGCGCAGCCCCAGATCGGGGATATCGGTTTCCGCGGCGAGACGGCGAAGACTCCCGAAGCCATCGTAGAGGGCGTCGACATAGGGCTTGGCGGCTCGCTCGGCAAGGACGCCGCGTTTATCGACTGGGTCGAGGGCGCGAAGCCTGCCGAGGACGTACCGGATGCGCTCGTGGCCGTCTTCGAGCGGTTCGAGGAGGAGCGGCGCGAGGGCGAGCGCTTCCACGAGTGGGCGCGACGCAAGAAGAACGCCGAGCTGCGGGAGGCGCTTCGCAAGCCAGCGAGGAGCGAGGTGGTCTCGTAGTGGCCGGCTTCGATATAAGGGACATGATGAACGACATCGAGGAGGCCCCTGGCAAGGTCTGGTTCTGGGACCTTGAGAAGGCCGTTATCGATGCCGACCGCTGCGTGCAGTGCGGTGTCTGCGTCGCCGCCTGCCCAACAGACTCCATCGGCGTCGGCAAGGACGACCTCCCTGAGCTCGTCAAGATGTGCACCGGCTGCTCGCTGTGCTGGGACTTCTGTCCGCGCGGCGGGTTGCAGTACGAGTCGACCTGGAAGATCACCGGCAACGGTGATGGCA
>CADDZK010000299.1 GCA_902812425.1 Actinomycetota bacterium | reverse complement strand
GACGTCGTTTGCGCAGTGGTTGACGATGTCCTCGCCGAGAGAGTCGTAGCGGTCCACCTCTCTGGCGACCACGACCTTCGTGCCTACGCCGTCGATGGTCGAGGCGAGCACGGGGTCCTCGTAGCCTCCGAGGGCGTAGAGACCGGCGAAGCCGCCAGGCCCGCCGAGTACTTCGGGGCCGTGAGTCCTCTCGACGGCGGATCTCATCAGGGCTACAGCCCGCTCGCCGCGCTCGATGGAGACGCCGGCGGCCTCGTAGCTGCTATCAGGCAACGGAGCCCCTCTCGTAGAAGATGCACTCGAACGGTCCGATGCTGCCGCGTCCCACCTCGCTGTAGCCGTTCTTGAGATAGAAGCGCTGGGCCGCCCGCTGCCGCACCGTGGTGTCGAGGTGAAGCGTCGAATAGCCGAGCTCGGCGGCGCGGCGATGCAGGGCGTCGAGGAGGGTCTGTCCGTAGCCACGTCCCTGGAGACCCGGTTTCACCCGCATACGCTTCACCTCGGCCACCCCGGGTGAGACCCGGCGCAACGCGCCCATCGCGACGACCTCGCCGCCTACGACGCCGACCAGGAACTCGCCACCCGACTCGATGTAGACGCCTTCGATCTCGTCCAGGTCCTCGTCCCAGGGACCGCTGCCGAGGTGCGCCCCGACCTCGTTCAGCGCGTCGTCGTGCAGGCGCCTGACGGCCCGTCCGTCTTCCGGCTCGTAGCGCCGGATGTGTAAAGCTTCAGTGCTCAACGTTTGCCGAGTCTCTCTGGAGGGATATATCCTCGCTGTTCCTCATAGCCTAGTACGGCTCTCTCTCGTGAGATCCTCGAAGTTCGCGGCGCGCAGGGCCTCGGTGAGGCCGGGATAGCGCACCACGCTCGTCACGAGACCATCCCTGACCACGAAGACCGAGGCCACGGTCTGGGCACCGTTCGCGGAGTGCCACTGTGCCGCCTGTTCCACGACGACGGTGTCAGCTTCGTGGAAGATACGCCCTGGTTCGAGACGTATGCCCGCCCGGTCCACCCACCCGCGCAGGAGCTCCACACCGTGGCCCATGCCTCTCGGACCGCCAACCTCGACGTCGGGGTGCGAGAGTTCGACCAGGCGATCCACGTCGCCCGAGTTCAGGGCCTCGTGCCAGGCTGTGACGGTCTGTATCTCCCGGGCCCTCACGTCTCGGGTGCGATGGTATGCCCGGTGGTCGAAGAGAAGCTCATCCGCCTCTGGTGGCAGCGTAGTCGGTTCTCTTCTCCAGGGCGAACTTGCTCGTCGTGCCTGTCATCGGGTAGTCGCCGTCGAAGCAGGCGCGGCACAGGCGATCCTTCCTCTGCTGTGTGGCCGCGACCATCGCGTCGGTCGAGAGGTAGGCGAGGGTGGTGGCCCCGATCTGGGCCCTGATCTCCTCTACCGTCAGGTTCGCGCCTACGAGTTGCTCCGGGCTATCCATGTCGATGCCGTAATAACAGGGACCCTTGATCGGGGGCGAAGATACCCTGAAGTGGACCTCGGCGGCACCTGCCTCGAAGAGCAGCTCGACGAGCTTGCGGCTCGTGTTTCCGCGCACGATGGAGTCGTCCACGACGACCACCCTCTTGCCCTCGATCACGCTCGGCAGCGGGTTGAGCTTGAGGCGGATGCCGAGCTGGCGCATCCCGTCCGTCGGCTGGATAAAGGTCCTCCCGACGTAACGGTTCTTTATGAGGCCCTCAGCATAAGGTATTCCGCTCCGCTGCGAGTAGCCGACCGCGGCCATCATCCCCGAGTCTGGGACAGGTATGACCACGTCGGCCTCGGCCGGCGCCTCCTCGGCGAGCAGCTCTCCCATCCTCTGGCGGGAGTCTGCGACCTCGCGCCCTTCGAAGCGCGAGTCGGGGCGGGCGAAGTACACGTACTCGAAGACGCAGAGGGCGCGGCGCGGGGTCTCCGCTCTGTAGCTCGTCAGGCCCTCGTCGTCGATCACGACGACTTCGCCGGGCTCCACGTCGCGCAGGAACTCCGCCCCGATGATGTCCAGTCCACACGTCTCGCTGGAGACGGCGTAGCCGCCATCGACCTCGCCTATCGAGAGCGGCCTGAAGCCGTGAGGGTCGCGGAAGGCGACGAGCTTGTCGCGGAAGATCATAGCCACCGAGTACGCGCCTTCGAGGCGGCGCATCGCCTCCCTAACGGCCTCCCCGACAGAGAGACCGCGCTCGAGCTCCCTCACCGCCGCCGCGGCTATGTAGGTCGTGTCCGAGGTCGAGTTGAACCTGAAGCCGTCTTCGGTCAGCTCCTCCCGCAGAGCTGTGGCGTTCACCAGGTTACCGTTGTGGGCGACGGCCACGTTCACGTCGCCGCGGCCGCCGAACTCGGGCTGGGCGTTCTCCCAGGAGGCCGAGCCCGTCGTCGAGTAGCGGACGTGGCCGAGGGCAAGGTGGCCGGCTTCGAGGGCCGCGAGGCTCGTGGGGTCGAAGACCTGCGAGACCAGGCCCATATCCCTGATCGCGGTCGTTCGCTCGCCGTCGGAGATGGCGATCCCCGCAGACTCCTGCCCGCGGTGCTGGAGCGCGTAGAGGCCGAAGTAGGTGCGCTGGGCCAACTCCCCCGAGAGCTCGCGGGAGTAGAGCCCGAAGACGCCGCACGCCTCCTTCGGCTTGCCTTCCGTATCCCGGTATTCCACGTTAAGAGCACTCACCTTTCGGGTCTCAGATCCTGTCCAACTCGGCCACCGTCATCTCGCTCTCCACGTTGCCCGTATTCAGCGTCGAAGCCGGCTCGAAGAGCATCACGCTCACCTCTTCTTCGGCGACGGGCCTGCGCTCTACCCCGCGCGGCACCACGATGAACTCTCCACTCTCGATCCAAACCTCCCGGTCCCTGAACTCCATCCTGAAGCGCCCGTCTATAACGAGGAACATCTCGTCCTCCTCGTCGTGGTGGTGCCAGACGAACTCGCCGAGGAGCTTCACGAGCTTGACGTGCTGGCCGTTCAGCTCGCCGACGACCTTCGGGCTCCAGTGCTCGCTAAAGAGCGCGAGCTTCTCCGCGATGTTGACCTTCTCTGCGCTAGCCAATATGTCCTCCCTCCGGCGCATGCGACTCGAACAAGTCGCGCTCGTAAGCCTCCTCGAGCTCCGACAGCTTCACGTCGAGGAGCCCCGCGATCTCCAGCCGGTCACCACCGGTCCACCCGATATCGTCGTAAGGCAATCCACCCAGGGCTCTCTGTAGTCTCCGGTACTGCTTCCCTGGCGCCGTGATGATGTAGCGCGCGCCCTCCTCGCCGAACAGCCCCACGTCCGCATTATCGATGTCGCCTATGACGTACTCGATCTCCGTCTCGCCGAACTCCATGCCGATTCCGCCTGCGAGTGCCATCTCGGCCAGGGCGACGACGAGCCCGCCGCCAGATATGTCGTGCGCCGTGTCCACGAGTCCCCCCGCTATGAGGCGCCGCACCACGCCAGCCCACTCCTTCTCGGCAGCGAGGTCAGGCTCCAGAGGCTTCCCGGTGACACTACCGCGCACTATCTCCAGGTACTCCGAGCCCGCCAGGGAAGGCGGTCCGTGCCTCCCGAGGAGCACCACCCGGTCACCCTCGCGCTTGAACCCGGGCGTGGCGTGACGGTTCACGTCCTTCATAACCCCGACCATCCCGACGGTGGGAGTCGGGTAGATGGCGCCTCTATCAGTCTCGTTGTAGAGGCTGACGTTGCCGCTGACGACCGGAGTCCCGAACACCTCGCACGCCTGCGCCATGCCCTCGATGCACTCGGCGAGCTGGTAGTAGCCGTCGGGCCTTTCGGGGCTGCCGAAGTTGAGGCAGTCGGTGACGGCGACGGGCTCGGCCCCGACGCACGAGAGGTTCCTGTACGCCTCTGCGACCGTCGCCGCTCCGCCGCCCCTCGGATCGAGGTAGCAGTGGCGGCCACGTCCGTCGGTGGTGACGGCGAAGCCGAGATCCGTGCCCTTTATCCTCATGACCGCGGCGTCGGCTCCGGGCAGGACCACGGTATCCGTGCCGACCTGGTGGTCGTACTGGCTGTAGATCGGCCGCCGCGAGCGGAGGTTCGGGTGTCTGATCATCTCTAGCAACACTGCATTGTAATCTTCCGGTTCGGGTAGCTCGCCCAGGTCGAGTCTCGAAACTTCGTCGAGGTATCGTGGACGGACGACCTCGCGCTCGTAGACGGGTGCGTCGGCGAGGTGCTCTGCGGGTACGGAGCCGACGATCTCTCCGTCGTGGATGACGCGCAGGTCGCCGTGGTCTGCGACGCGGCCTACGACGGCCCCGACGAGTTCGTAGCGCTCTGCGAGCTCGAGGACTTCCTCGACTTTCTCCGGCTCGACGACGGCTAGCATACGTTCCTGGGACTCGGAGATCATGACCTCGGTAGGCTCCATCCCGCTCTCGCGCAGAGGCACCCTGTCGGTCTCGATCTCGATGCCTACACCGCCCTTCGCCGCCATCTCGGAGGCTGAGGAGGTAATGCCTGCGGCCCCGAGGTCCTGCAACGAGACGAGCAGGTCCTCTTCCAGCAGCTTCAGGCAGCACTCTATGAGCATCTTCTCGCAAAACGGGTCGCCGACCTGCACGTTGGACCTCTTGGACTCTGAATCGTCGGAGAGCTCGTCCGATGCGAAGGTAGCCCCGTGTATGCCATCGCGCCCCGTCTTCGAGCCGAGCAAGACGACCAGGTTGCCGACCCCCGTTGCGCCGGAACGGACTAGATCTTCTACCCGGATCAAACCTACGCACATCGCGTTGACCAGCGGGTTGCCCGAGTAGGCCCGCGCGAACTCGACCTCCCCGCCGACGGTCGGCACCCCGACGGCGTTCCCGTATCCCCCGATACCACGCACGACCTCCCTGAAGAGGTAGCGGTTGCGCTCCTCCTCAAGCGGCCCGAACCGCAGCGAGTCGAGGAGCGCGACGGGCCGCGCGCCCATCGCCAGGATGTCGCGGATGATCCCACCGACGCCCGTCGCAGCCCCCTCATATGGTTCGACCGCCGAAGGATGGTTGTGGCTCTCCATCTTGAAGG